>JALYUS010000629.1 GCA_030853625.1 Chloroflexota bacterium | reverse complement strand
TCGCTTCGAGGAGCGCGGATTGCGTCTTCGGTGTCGCGCGGTTGATCTCGTCCGCCAGCACGATCTGCGCGACGACGGGGCCGGGCCGAAACTCAAAGACGCGCGTCCCCTGATTGAAGATCGAGACACCCGTCACGTCGCCGGGCAGGAGGTCCGGCGTGAACTGGATGCGCTTGAAGGAACAGCCAATTGAGCGTGCAATCGTCTTCGCCAAGACGGTCTTGCCGACGCCCGGCACGTCCTCGATCAGAACATGCCCGCGGCAGAGCAAGGCGACCAGCGTCAGTTGCACTTCCCGATGCTTGCCGACGATCACCCGTTCGACATTGGTGACGACGCGCTCCGCGATGTCCTGAACAGGCGTCATCGCCTCGGATGGTGAGGGGGTTCGCATCCCCGATTACTCCCTTCAATGCCGCACGATACCTAATGGGCAACCGCTCGCACCCTGCCCACTGGAACCGTGCATCATCGGTATCGCCTTTTGCACGTCCTGTCTATGGAATGTCAGATCGTCGGATACGTCCCCATCAACCGCATCGTGATGCGGGAAGGGCATGCATTTTGCCCGCCACTCTGACCAGCCAGGAACACGTCGCGAGTATATCATACTGTGTGGGCATGCGCCGTGCCGGTTCACGCATTTTCCGTATCGTCTGCCGGTCACATCTACACGAAGGGAAGAGATGGAGCAACCGATTATTCTCATTGGCGCGGGCCACAACAGCCTCGTCACGGCGGCCTATCTTGCCCGCGCGGGCTACCCGGTCCGGGTACTCGAACGCCGCCCGACGGTCGGCGGCGCGGTCCACACACAGGAACTCTGGCCGGGCTATCAGGTGGATACCTGTTCGTCGTTTCATGTACTCATCCACCTGACCGGCATCATCGAGGAACTCGGCCTCGCCCGCTACGGCCTCCGCTATCAGGACGCCGATCCATTCGCCTTCGCGCCGTTCCCGGATGGCACGACGCTCCGCTTCTACAAGAATGTGGATCGCACCTGCGCGGCGATCGCGCGCATTAGCCCGCGCGATGCGGAAACGTACCGCGCCTTTGTCGGCCTCTGGAGCCGGTTCAACGAGGCGGTCTTCGGCGCGTTTACCGCACCACCAGCGCCGCAGTACATGTTCCCCGCGATCCTCAAACGCGTCGGGCGCGACCTGCCGAAGCAACTCCGCCTCGGTACGTCAGATACGCTGCTCCAAACGGTCCTCAAGCCGTACGGCGCGCTCCTCGATGAACTGTTCGAGAGCGAGTACGTCCGCGCGCCGCTCGCGTGGCTGGCGGCACAGTCCGGCCCCGGCCCGGACGACATCGGCGGCGGCGCGTTCCTGACGGCGCACACGATCTATCACACGGTCGGTCTGACCCGGCCGGTCGGGGGTTCCGGCATGCTCAGCGAGGCGCTCGCCGCCTCTGTCCGCGATCACGGCGGCGAGATCGTCACGGACGCGCCCGTCCGTCGCATCCTCGTGCATGACGGACGCGTGCGTGGTGTCGAACTGGCGACGGGAGAGCGGATAGATGCGTCCATCGTCGTCAGCGGCGCGCATATCCAGACGACGATGCTCGACCTGATCGCGTCCGATGATCTGCCGCCCGCGCTGCGTCGCCGCGTCGCCACGCTCCGTATCGCCAACGGTATGGGCATGACGATCCGCTGCGCCACAGAGACACTGCCACGCTACCCCGATGCGCCGGACGACGTACATAATGGGATGCAACTGATCTGCCCATCGGTGGAGTATCTCCGCCGCGCCCGCAATGAGGCGGCATCCGGCCTGCCGCCGACCGCCCCGGCGCTCGTCGTCATGACGCCGACCGCGACGGATCGCACGCTCGCCCCACCGAGCAAGCACATCACCGTGATCTGGGCGCAGTATCATCCCTTCGATCTCGCGCCCGGTGCCGGGACATGGGCAACAATACGCGAGCGCGAAGGGCGAAAACTCCTGACAACGCTGGAGCCATACGCGCCCGGTATCACGGACGCCGTCACCGAGACCTATCTGAAATCGCCGCTGGATTTGCAGGAAGAAAACGGCCTGATTCGCGGCCATCTGATGCATCTCGATATGGCGCTCGATCAGTTGTTCATGTTCCGCCCACTGCCGGAACTGGCGAATTACCGCACGCCGATCGCTGGCCTCTACCTCACGGGTGCAAGTATGCACCCCGGCGGCGGCGTCTCCGGCGCACCCGGCAAGAACACCGCGACGATCATGCTGCATGACCTCGCGACACGCAGCCCGCGCCGCTGGGTTCGCCCGGCCGGTCTCGCGGTCGGTGGCGCGGCAGCCGCCCTGCTCGCCAACCGTCGGGCGGCGAGAAAACGTATGTGATTGGAGTGATGACAGCAGGCACTATCGCAACACGCCCAACGCGATACGAATGAGGGTGCGGGCGCAAACGCGGATGCTTTGAATGTCCACCCACTCATCCGCCTCGTGGTAGTTCGCGCCGGTCGCGCCGAACATCACGGTCGGGATGCCGAGGTCGGCGGCAAAGTAGTTGGCGTCCGCGAGGCCACGGTTATATCGTGTCACCGGCGCGTCGCCGGTCTCCGTCATATACGCCTGGTGAACACTTCGGACAAACGGGTGATCCGGCGCCATCTCCCACGGTGGGTAGTACGGCGGGTCAATGGAAAACTGGAATGTGGCGGGGGAATCGAGCGATTGCGCGAGCGCGCGCATCCCGGCGAGGACGCTTTCGTCCGTCTCGCCGGGGATGGTGTGCCGGTTGATCGTGAAGCGCGCCTGCTCCGGTACGGTGATGACGTACTGCGCGTTGCCGCTCTGAAGCGAGAGCACACATTGGCTGGCGGTCAGCCGGGGATGCTGACCGAGCGGGGCCTCATCGAGCCGCGCAACGAACCTTGCGGCCTCCACTGCGGCATTGATGCCCCGCTCCGGCCATGAGGCATGCGCCGCCCTGCCCGTCACCTCGCCACGCACCAATACCTTACCGATGCAGCCGATGACGACATTCAGATTGGACGATTCGGTGACGACGCAGCCATCCGCCCGAATGCTCATCGCGACGAGCGCCCGCGCGCCAATGGAATAGGCTTCCTCATCCACGACGGAGGTAAAGAGCACCGTGCCACGCCATCGGTCGCGGTTTCGGGCGAGCGCGCGGGTCGCCAGCATCGCTGCGACGACGCCCGATTTCATATCGCACGCGCCGAGACCGTAAAGACGATCGCCATCCCGCCAGCCTTGCCACGGGTCGCGCGACCAGCCCTCGACGGCAAGCACCGTATCCACATGTCCATTGAGCAGAAAAGTTGGCCCCTCGCCATTGCGCACCCACGCGAGGACATTTGGTCGGTCCCCCTCGGTCGGCTGCATTTCAGGCGCGAGGCCGTTCTCGGTCAGCCACGATGCGATGGCTCGCTGTACCGCCCCTTCTTCACCAGGATAACTGCGGATCGCCACCAATCGCGCCGTCAACGCCGCCGCCTCTTCCACATCAATCGCCGCCCGAATCCAGCCATCGTCCGTCATGATGCGTCCCCTTCTATGCAACGAGCCGCCAAGAAGAGAGATTTGAACCACGAATCTGCCCAGAGGGCACCCGGAAGGACGCGAAGAAAAAGAGAAGGGGGAAGAATCAATGGATG
>JALYUS010000359.1 GCA_030853625.1 Chloroflexota bacterium | reverse complement strand
TCCAATCGCGCATATCCTCGAACTCGTCGGGACTCACATCAGGCAGGTCCAGCCGCTCGCGGGTCGCCGCCTCATGCAGGTATTCCGGCCAAAAGTCCCCCGCGCCGAGCCGGCGCGACGATGACGTGAGCGTGTGAAACTGACTCTCGGGCCGCGTCACGGGAGGCGTGACCGATGATTCGCTGGTGGGCGGTTCGGCGTGTGTCTCGGCTGCGGCCTCCGCCTGAATCTCCGCGTAGAGCGCGGCGAGCGGGAAGACGGCGGCCACTGACTCCCCGCCGATGCGAGAGACGCCGACCTGGTCACGGCGGACCTTCTGGAGCGCCCCGTCCACGGCGATGTGCCCCCCGATCTGGGCGTGAAAGTCCGTGCCGTCCTGCCCCATCTGACCCCGCTTCAGGTCCTCGAGCGGGTCGCCACGCAAGACGTAGGCACGGATCAGCGCTTTCGCCGCGTCGCGGGGCGTCATCGCTGCGTCGGGCGTCGGTGCGGATGCATCGTTTTCCGGGGGCGTCAAGGCAAACGCCCCCTGCTGGTACTGGTCAATCTCGTTCATGGGATACGTCTAGTATAGCGAAAAATATACGAACGAAAAAGAGGACGATCTGGATCAGAACAACGCACTTTTTCTATGGGATCATCCGTCCCCGGGTGCTACCTTCCCACGTCGCCGTGTCGTCGTTGGCTGCCGGATGGGCCGCAGGTTGGCGAGTGCCGCCTCGATCACTGGTCGCACCTCGAAGCAGTGCGCCAGATACCACCCCTCGACCGCTGCCAGCGCCGCCGGGTTCACGACCGGATCAGGCAGGTCGGGGGTGCGCAGCTTCGCAACCGACGCCTGAAACTGCCGTGCCAGCCACTGCTGCGGGGGCAGGCGGCGCACGAACAGTTGCCGGGGCTTGAGCCGCTGGATCGCCGCCGTCCACCCTTCCCATTGCTCAGGCAGTGGGCGGTAGAGGGGATGGGCCGCATGGTCACTCCCCTGATGCTTGATTGCCAGCGGGTCGGTCATGCCGATCCTTCGTGCCGCTTCTTCGGCGTCCGCCCGACCAAGGCGGAAGACGATGCTCGTCCCGACCCCGGCGAGCGCGCGCTGCATCCGCTCACTCAATTGCCCGCCGGACTGACTGGCGAGCACCAACCCCAACCCGAACTTGCGACACTGCTCGAGGATGTGCTGGAGGGCCGTCCCACTCTGGCTGCTCACGGCGCTGAACTCGTCGAGGATCAGCGTGTGCGGCCTCCCCCGCGTTGCCGTCGGCGTGTCCGCCCGCTGCAACGCGCCTTGCTCCATGAAGACGGTCAAGAAACTGCCCAGGAGCCGCCGGGCGTCCGGGTCGGGCAAGGCAAGATTGACGATCAGGCTCTGGCCCCGATCCATCCGCGTGCGAAACGACCCGAGCCGGTTCTCCGTCTGTCCCAAGCTGTACCGGAGTACGGGACTGAACGAAAGCAGGAAGGCGCGCCGCAGGGTCGATTCCAAATACTGCGCCTGTTCCCGGCTCCCCCACCGCTCAAGGCGCGCAAAGAAGCCCCGCACCGTCGGGTCCGTCTCGTCGGCAAGGAGCGCCGCCCGCCACGGCGCATCAGTCAGGAGGTCGTGGAGGAAGACGAGCGGGAGATTGTGACGAATGAGGACGCTCACCCCGGCGAGTACCGCGTTCTCAAAGGCGGGGGCGACGCCATCGTCCAATGCCGGCCAGGCCCTCCTGAACGCCTCCAGGACGAGCCGGGCGGTCGTCGGGGCATCGAAGGGCTGGTTGAGGATATTGAAGGGCGTGTAGCGCCACACACGGCTTGCGGCGGGTAGGTCCAGGTAGGTGATCCGCTCGTATGCCGCTGGATCGTCATAGACCCCGCCCGCAACGAGATGACCAAGCACCAGGCGCGCGGCGTCACCGTGCGGGTCAAGCATGGTCACTCCCTCGCCCCGCTCGATCAAGGAGAGGGCGAGATGCGCCAACAGCCGACTCTTGCCGCTATTGGTGGCGCCGGAAATGGCGACATGGTTGGTCAGCTCCGCCACGCGAAGATGGACCGGGATGCGCGCGAAGCGCGGTCCGAAGGTGCCGAGGACGAGATGATTGGGTGTGATGAAGAACGACATAGTGTGATGCTCTGTGGCATGGTTTCAGCGGGTGCCGTTGCCGTCTGACGGCGCGATCCCCTCGATGAGCGGCACGGGCGTTGCACTGTCACATTGCCGCCAGACCGGGCCACAGTACAGCGTTGCCGGATCAGTGGACGCCGCGTCCACCGACGTGACGAGGAAGAGCACGGCTGCCTCCGGCCGGTGCAGGCTGGTCAGTTCGGCGGCGATCCAGCGCAGGAGTTCTTCCGCCCTCCCCTCCCCTGGCGTCGCGACGATGGCCACCGTCAAGAGGTCGGTGCCGAACGCCTCCCGGTATGGTCCATCGGCCGCCGCGACCCAGTGGGCGATCTTGCGGCGGAAGGCTTTCTGTTCCGTGGTCCCTCGGTCGATTTCCAAGGCGATGCACGAGCGATACGTCCCGTCCGGCAGCACTACCCGCAGATCGAGCCAGCCGTCCGGGATGACGCTTGCCTGCCTGCCGTCGGGATCGGTCACGGCAATCGGCATGTGCCGCAGCGCCCGCTCGTGGAGCATCGTGCGGATCACGATCTGCGGCGCGCGGCGCGCGAGGAGTTCCATGGCGATCAAACAATCGTTGACCGCCAGGGTATGGTCGAGAAAGAGATACCGATGCTCCCGCGCTTCCGAGAGTCGCAACCGGGTCGGCACATCCACGCCCACTGCCGCGAGATGGACACGTCCCAACCGGCCAAGCGTGTAGACCGCCGGGACACGGCCGTGGGGCGTCGGACGCGGCAGGAAGAGCCGCTGGCAATAGCCGTCGTCGGCGAGTTCCTTCACGAGCGCCTGCACCCGCGTCAGTGAGGACGGTGCGTACAGCAGGCAGGTAGCCTGGCGCGCGGTGAGATAGTAATAGCGGCCCAGGGCAAGCAAAATTGCCCGCTGAGCAGGCGTCACGTCCCTACTCTGGGCTGATTTCTGGCTGCGTACCATCGTTGCTCCATTATACGAACCCGCCTTCCGTGGCAGTCAACGGGACGAAGTGATACGAAAAATATACGAAGACCTCAGAACTACTCTGGGGTATCGCCCCGATCATCCGGGGACAGCCGTTGCCGTCTGCGTGTCACCGCAGGCGCCTGAGCAGGTGATACGGCCGGGGACGCCTCCACCGGGTGGACGTCGGCGAAGCAATCCGCATCCCCCTCCCCCGTGCGTTTCGCATCGGGCAGGAGGGCACGGCGCATCTCCCGCTCGACCAGATGGCGGGGCCGACAGTACCGGCTCCGGCTCCGCCGGACAACGAGCGACCGGCTCGCGATCAGGCGTGGGTCACCGCCCGGCTCCCGCGCCATGTTCGGTGTCGCGACGACATACTCGCCCTCGTTGGTCCGCACCAGGCTCCGACCAATGCCGACGAGCGTGCGCAGGTTCGCCAGCCGGTCGGCGATCTCCGCTTTCGACGGGCGATGGTAGATCATCTCGCGCGTCTCGTACCGATACGGACCGGCTCCATGGCGCGTCACTTCCTCCCGCCAGTCCTCCGGGAGCCGCAGGCCGTGCCGAAAGGCGCCCGCCACCACTCGCGCATCCTTCTCCGTCACCTGGTAGCAGATCACCGAACCGGCGCCCATCAGCCGGTCGCGGATCGCCTCATCCCCGACATTGGCAAACGATTGCGTGCTGAGCACGCACCCCACCCCATATTTCCTGAGGTTCTGCAGGATCTCGGGAATGTCGGGCGTCGCGTAGTGCTGAAACTCATCCAGATAGACGGGCCACAACACACTCCCCTCCGCCCGTCCGTACCCGGCCTGGACGATCAGCTGCAGGAGCATCGTGCCCAACAGCCCGACCGCCTCCTTGCCAATGCCGTACTTGCCCCCCTCCGGCAGCTTGATCAGGACGATCTTCCCGTCCGCCATCCAGCGGTCAAAGTCGAGCGTCGTCTTCTCCTGGCCGACGATGTTGGCGACAAGGGGATTGCCGAGAAACTTGTAGAGCCGCGTCAGGATCGGCTCGAGGTTGTCGATCCGCGCCGCGCCCGTCTTCGGGTTGATCGCCGCCGCCCAGCGGTCGCGGGTGGCGATGTCCTGGATGCGCGACAGGAAGGCCGCGCGGTACTCCCGGTCGGTGAGCAGGCGCGGAATCATCGCCATCGTGCCGCAGCGGTTCTCCATAAAGGTCCAGGCGCAGACCTTCAGCCAGGTCTCCGCGCTGCCCGCCCAGCCCCCGCCCCATCCCTTGGCGAAGGCCTGGAGGACTTGATCGATCAACTGGGCCTTCTCGCGCGGCGTCGCGCCGACGGGAGACTGGAAGAAGTTCAAGCCGAAGGGCCAGTCATCGTCAGCGCAATCTAAGAGGATCACATCATCTTCCCGCCAGAACGGGATCGTCGCCAGCGCGTCCTCGACCAGCTTGCCGTGGGCATCGAGGACGCAGCAACCCCGCCCGGCCCGCGCATCCTGCGCGATCATCTGCAAGAGCATATTTGACTTCCCTTGGCCGGTTTTCCCGAGCAGGAGGGTATGTTCGCAGCGATCTGCCGCCGCGATCGTCACGTCGCCCCCGTCGTGCTGACCCGTCTCGTCAAGGCCGACGCTGACACCGAGCGCCGTGTCGTCCCATGGGTTCACCGCCGGGAGCGGCGGGAGCGGCGCCGATGGTGGCGGGGCCGTCCGCCACGCCGGGTCGGGCGCCTCGTTGAAGTAGCGCAACAGCGCGGTACGGGCCATCCTCATTCCCTTTCAGTCATCAATCACGTACTTGGTCTTGCCGCCCTCGAAGAGACCGGCGCGGCGCAGCCGGGGACCGGGGGGCGGGAAGGGCATGATCGCTGGTTGCTCCGCCGGTTCCGGCGGCAAGTCATCGCGAATATCGGTGCTGCCGATATCCAGGAGCACCTGCCGCACCGCCTGCAGGCTCTTGCCGCGGTTCACCGCGCCGTCCACGACGACCTGCGTCGTGAAGGCGCGCACTGCGCGATCAATCGCTTCATCGCCGTCCGCGAAGCCGGCATTGATCGCCTTGGCTCGCCCCGCCGTGTCCGCCAGCGAGTCCATCATCCGCTCCTCGAGAGCGGCGACCGCGTCGTCGGTGTAGCCGCCCCAGCGGGCAATGTCTTCACCGGCCGCGCGCTTCCTGAGGTGTGCCTTGACCATCTCGCGTTCGATGTGGCCGGCGTCGGGCCCCGCCATCCGCTTCAAGGCGGACGCGCGCTCCGGCTCCCGGATCGTCACGGTGTACTGCGGCGTGATCTGCTCAGTCATGCGTCGTCTCCTCTCATCGTGAGCGCTTCCGTGAGCGCCCGGTCGTGATGCGCCGTGATCGCCGCGAAGGTCAATCGCTGGACTTCATCGAGGAGTTCCTGCTCCTCCGGCGTGCCATGGAGCTGCTGGCGCATCGCCGTGATCCGCGCCCGGTGGTCGGCGACCGCCCGGAGCGTCCGCGCCTCGATTGCTTCCAGCGCGCGGAGCTGGTCATAGGCGGGGGCGAGCGCCTCCTCCACCCCCGCTATTCCGGCGTCATGCGTGGCGTCGGTGCGTTCCGCCGGGCGCCGATGCCGGAGCGTGAGCGCCAGCGCGACGGCGACAAGCAGTATCAGAACGAGGACGAGATCCTCGGTCGTGAGGAGCAGGAGTGGTCGGTCCATCCGCGCGTTCCTTCCTACTGCACCACGCCGCCAAGGCATTCGCGCTGATACGCCGCGCTCAGGAGGACCGACTGGTCCAACTGCCCCGCGTGCCACAGGGTGTCCAGGTGGTCCTCAGCTTTCGTCCAGTTCGTCTCCACTGGGTCGGGGCGGATTACCGTGTCGTAGGCGTAGGCGTCCCATGCCATCGCGTGCAACTCCTCCGTCAGGCACGCCGCCCCGCCCTGCGGGCCGTTCTGGTACGCCGACTGGGAATGGTAGAGCTCGTGCGCGAGGGTGGCGGCCTGGACGTCAATCGGCTCGGCGAGGATCGTCGCGTTGATGACCACACGACCAGGGGCGCCGGACCGATGCATGTAATACCCCCCGGTACCGCTGTCGAGAGGGGCAACGGTATAGAGCGTGCCGCGTCGGGCGGAGGCGCGGGCGATCGGGCGCCACTGCTCGAGCTGGGTATAGGCAACGAAGAGGGGCTTGAGTAGCCGGGCATCGGTGACGAGCTGATCCCACTCGGCGAGGCCGAGATAGGCGGTGTCCCCGATCTGCCGACTGATTTCCGTCGCGCTTCTCGTGCCGCCGCTCGGAGCGACAACGTCGCAGCCCGCGAGCGAGACGACCAGGAACGCGAGCGTGATCCCGTACGCGACGATGCGATACTTGACTTCTATCATGTGAGACTCCTTC
Organism: Chloroflexota bacterium; assembly: GCA_030853625.1. Lineage (GTDB taxonomy): Bacteria > Chloroflexota > Chloroflexia > Thermomicrobiales > JALYUS01 > JALYUS01. Next base: position 320 of record JALYUS010000359.1, on the reverse strand, counting down.
TACGCGGTCCGGCAGATCGCAGAGACCCCGAACTATGCCGCGAATGATGGACCGGAACGCCTCTCGCACGTGTGAAACGGCGGCGATACAATCACCACGCCTGAACGCGATCGCGGTGCCCGATGTCGCGTGCCATCACCCTACGCGATCCCCATCGACAGAGAGCAACCGCGTTGATTGCAATCAACGATGCGCCCGGTCACGGGTGGCTGGGTGCGGAAGGATCGTGGGAGCGGGGTCACGTAGGGAGGAGCACGGCAGTGGCGGGACGAAAAACGGCACGCTACTCAGCGGATGAGATTGCCCGCATCCGCGCGTTG
>JALYUS010000358.1 GCA_030853625.1 Chloroflexota bacterium | reverse complement strand
GGTGACTCATCGCGATACGGAGGTATTCCCCGAACACCCGGATCTCACGGAGGCTCATTCCCCTTCCGACGCCGAGGAACGGAAGGGGGCCGGGGGTTAGGTTCCCCCAGTGCGGCCTCTATCTCTTCCTGTACTTCCTCGTCCGGCTCCGTCGCGCGGCAGCGTTCGAGCGCGGTGCAAGCCACATGGCCACCGAGCTGACCGAGCGCCCACGCGGCATGACTGCGGACGAGTGTGGCGTTGTGCTGTGCGAGAGCGCCTGCAAGAGCAGGGACGGCGGCACGATCACCGCTGTTACCGAGCGCGACAGCGGCATTGCGGGCCAGCCCTTCCCGTTTGGCGCGCTTGATCGCCCGCCCGCGGAAACGGTCGCGATACTCCTCGGCAGTCATCATCAGGAGTGGGATGAGCGCGGGGTAGGCGTCATCCACATCACGCGGTTGGAGGGCGGGCGGCGCGAGGGGGAGGACGTGCCGGTTCGGTGGGCAGACTTCCTGGCAGATGTCGCAGCCAAAGACCCAGTTGCCCATCTGAGAGCGTAGCGCGACCGGAAGTGTCCCACGATGCTCAATCGTCAGATAGGAGATGCAGCGCGGCGTGTCCAGGACGTATGCCGCCGGGATTGCGTGCGTTGGGCAGGACGCCATGCATGCGGCACACGATCCGCACGACTTGCGGAGCGGTGCATCGGGTTCGAGATCGAGGTCGAGCGGCACTTCGGCGAGAAAGAGATACGAGCCGGTGTCGCGCGTCGCGATAATGCAAGTATTCTTGCCGTACCACCCCAGCCCCGCCCGTGCCGCCGCCGCCCGATCCACGATCCGCGCCGTGTCCACAAGCGTCCCAGCCATCAGTGGGCGACCGACGCATCGCTCGATGTCGGTAATCAACCCGCGCATCATCGCTTTGAGCAGATCGTGGTAATCCGCGCCCCATGCATAGCGGGCAACGCGGCCCCGGAGCACGTCATCATCCGGCAGCGGTGGCGCATCGGCGTAATACGAGACGCCCAGCACGAGCAGCGACCGCGCCCATGGCAGCAACCGCTGCGGCGCGCTGGCGATCTGGGCACGCTCCGGCGTGAACCAATCCAGCCCGTCGAGATGGCCCGCCGCGATCCGCGCATGCAGCACCGGTTCCAGCCCCGCGAACGGTTCCGCCGTCGTCACGCGGGCGAGATGAAAGCCATGCGCGAGGGCGAGGGATTTGATGTCGGTGGCGTTCAATCCTACCCCCCTGACCCCCTTCCCTCGGAGGGAAGGGGGAACCGGAACAGGGCACAACCTGTTCCGCATGTCATAGGATACAATGACGACGCGAAAAGGTGTTGAAAAGGAGACGCGGCGATGACGATGATTCGGGGCCTCGCGGAGATTGTTCTGTCAGTGCATGATCTCGATGCGTCGCTGCGCTTTTATCGGGAGATACTTGGCCTGACGCTCGTCTCGGCGCCGGAGTTTCGCCCGGTCTTCCTCCGCGCCGGCGATCCCGCCCTCTCCGTGCCGCAACTCGTCGTCCTCGTGCCGCTCCCGGTCGGGACGCCGCCCTTCCCGATTGCCAGGCCGGGCCGCACCCTCCATCATCTCGCCTTCGAAATCGCCCCGGCGGACTTCGACGCGATGCGCGATCACCTCACCGCGCACGGCTTCGCGGTCCGCACCGGCCAGCACCCCGTTATCCCCTCCCGCACCATGTACGTGGACGACCCGGACGGCAACGAAGTCGAATTCATCGCCGGAACGTAACTTGCATTAACTGTGTACGGGAGAATGCGGACATGCAAGCGATAGCGCCATATCCGGCATCAGCAGAGCATGTGTACTACGCCAGGTGGCATCGTCGCTACCGCTGGATAATCTTTTGTTATCCAGTCATCGGTGCGTTCCAGATCATTGAAGGCATCGTGGTACACTCCTGGTGGAATGTAATCTTCGGTATATACTTTCTTGCCCTCATGCCCCTTACGATGAAGAGTTGGCGAAGTATACATCTCGTTATCACACACGATGGCATCACGTATCACACCGGTCGCGCCGTCCTCACTGTGCCGTGGCAGGATATGGACTTCATCGGTCGCACTCAGCAACGCGGGTGGTATCGTGGATGGGAAGGAATCATTCTGCGAAAAGC
>JALYUS010000503.1 GCA_030853625.1 Chloroflexota bacterium | reverse complement strand
CGATTTCGATTTCGACTATCCCACGCGTCGAGAGATCATGCAGCAGCGCGATCACATCGCGCTCGATCGTTGCCACATCCGGGAAGGCCTCGCGCACTTCCGCCACGATGGCCGCTTCGTCGTGTTCCCCATCGCAGCATTCCCAGACGAGTGCGGCGGTCGGGTTCAACGTCATCAGTTCCCGTGTGCCACTGTGATAGAGCACCATGCTCCCATCCGCGAGCAACTCGTCGCGCACAAGGGCATTCCTGATCGGTCGCGTGTCGGGCCGCGCGAAACCGGGGGAATCTGATCCATCCTCGTGCGGATGTTTGTTCCTGTCAGGGAATGGAATGATGGTCATACTCGCTCTCCCTCGTCGTACGCTGTGGGATGTTGAAACGACGATACCGGTCAATCATGGGAACGAACGCGTCGCCTATCGGTTGCGCCGCCAATCACGACGCCGAACACACCGCCCGCGACATCGCCGCGCGGATCGGAGTACAATCCGTGGTATATCGCGATCATCGCGATGGACGGAGATGAAAGGACATCCTCGCATGGGAATCGAATATCACAAGCACGTCTTCGACAATGGCTTGCGCGTCTACATCACCCCGATGGACGCCGCGACCTCCGTGACGGTCGTGATCGGCGTCGGCGTCGGCGCGCGATGGGAAGCGCCGGAAAACAATGGCGTCGCGCACTTCGCGGAGCACATGTTCTTCAAGGGGACCGAGCGCCGCCCGACAACGCGCGACATCTCCAGCCTGATTGACGGCCTCGGCGGCCAATTCAATGCCTTCACCTCCGAAGAAATGACCGCCTACTATACCCGCCTCGCACCGGAGCACTACAAGATCGGGCTGGACGTATTGACGGACATGCTCTTTCACTCGAAGTTCGATCCGGACGAAATCGAGCGTGAGAAGGGGACAATCATTCAGGAAATCCGCATGTACGAGGATCAACCGATGGCCCTCGCCCCCCGGACATTCCAGGAAATGATGTACCCGAATCACCCGCTCGGTCGCCCGGTGCTCGGCACGGACGAGACGATTCAGGCGATGACCCGCACGACTTTCACCGATTACATGGCGATGGCCTACCATACCGGCAGCATGGTCGTCTCCATCGCCGGAAAAGTGGACGAGGCCGACGCGCTCGACGCCGTGCAGCAGTGGATGGCGCAGCTCCCCGGTGGCGTCGCGCCGCAGCCGATCTCCGCAAGCGGCGTGCAGCCGAACGCGTGTGTGCGGTTGTACACGAAGGATACCGGCCAGGCGCATCTCTGCCTCGGTGTGCCGAGCCTGCCCATCGGCCACCCGGATGAAGCCGCGCTCAATGTGCTCAGTACCGTCCTCGGTGGCACGATGTCCTCCCGGCTCTTTATCGAGGTGCGGGAGAAACAGGGCCTCTGCTACTACGTCGGTTCGTCACCCGATCCATACACGGACACGGGGCTGTACGTCGCGCGCGGTGGCATGGACCTCAACCGGCTCGATCAGGCGCTCGTCTCGATTCGCAAAGAGATGCTCGGCATGGCCGACGCACCAATCAGCGACGAAGAACTGAGTATGGGCAAGGAAGGGTTGAAGGGGCGTATCCTCCTTGCCATGGAAGGCTCGGCAGGTGTCGCGATGGATGTGATCCGGCAGGAACTGCTGCGCGGTCGCGTGCGAACGCCGGACGAACGCCGCGCCGAGGTGGACGCAGTGACGAGAGACGATGTCTTCCGCGTCGCGAACGACCTCTTCAAACCGGAGCGCCTGCATCTCGCAATGTGCGGCCCCTTCGACGACCCGACGCATTTTGAGTCCCTGGTGCGTGAAGGATCTCCGGCAGCGGCGGATTGATCTCTTTCCCCTCCTCTCTGAGTGAGGGCGAGATCGGTCAGCAGCAGTCACGATGCCGCCTGCAATCCCCCACTCTTTGCCGTCGTGTGGGATACTAGGGGGAGAAGAACCACCGCCTCCCGCTCGCCATCGAGCGGAATGTTCGGCGCGAGTCATCTCTTCCCGTGTTGGGAGGGGGTAGGGAGGTGGGTTATCAAGGAGTAGATACTGATGTCTTCCCGCCCCCCTCGTGATGATTTTCGCCCGCGCCGACCCGCCCCGCGCGGTGATGGGAGCGCGCCGCGTCGCCCGCGCCGCCCGACCGAGACGAACCTGGCGATGGCCGATCAGACCCTGGAGACACCCGCCGAACCTGCGTCGCTGCCGACCTTCGCCGATCTCGGTCTCTCGCCCGAAACGCTCAAGGGAGTCTCTGATGCCGGCTATGAGGAGCCGACGCCGATTCAGGCGCGCACGATCCCGCTGATGCTCGCGGGCAAGGATGTCATCGCGCAGGCGCAGACGGGTACGGGCAAGACGGCGGCATATGCCTTGCCGATGCTCGAACGGATTGACCGCGCGATCCGCGATCCGCAGGCGCTCGTCCTCTGCCCAACGCGTGAACTGGCAATTCAGGTTGCCGGGGCGATGCATCAACTCGGTCGCTACCACCACGCGACGACGCTGCCGATCTACGGCGGCCAGCCGATTGACCGGCAGTTGCGCGCCCTCTCGCACGGCGTCCAGATCGTCGTTGGCACGCCGGGGCGCGTGATGGATCACATGCGGCGCGGCACGCTCGACCTCTCGAATGTCAAAATGGTTGCCCTCGATGAAGCGGACGAAATGCTCGACATGGGCTTCGTGGAGGACATCGAATTCATCTTCGAGGCGATCCCCGACGAGCGGCAGACATCGCTCTTCTCCGCCACGATTCCGCCGCGCATCACCGCGCTTGCCCGGAAGTATCTGCACAACCCGCAGCGCGTCAGTGTCAATGTCGCGCACGTCACCGTCGCGCTGACGACGCAGACCGCCTATGAACTGCCGGGCGGCAACAAGTTCGATGGCCTCACCCGCAT
>JALYUS010000336.1 GCA_030853625.1 Chloroflexota bacterium | reverse complement strand
CCCAATCTCGCCAGCGGCGCATCTGTATCGCCCGCACGAACAAGATGAGGCCGAAGAGCACCAGCCCGGTCGAGAAACAGGGCGCCAATGCGACCCGCTGGATGCGGAGCGCCCAGAACGAGACGGCGAACAAGTACGCGGCGATCAACGCGACGCGCGTGCCGAACAACCGCCGTCCGAGCGCGAAGAAGAGCAGCACATCCACGACGCCCATCGTCGCCATGAAGAGGCGCAGCGTGAGCAGCGAGATGCCGAACAGTTTAAAGGCGAGCGCCAGCGGATAGAGAAAGAGCGCGGGCAGAGCGATCTCCGGCTCATACACCGGCCGGTAGGTGGGATCGTCGAGGATGCGGATCGCCCGCAATGCGTGCCGACCCTCATCCCGAAACAGGCTCGCCGGCATCTCCGTCAGCAACGTCAGCCGCAACGCCACCACCAGCGCCGCGATCCCCACAAGCGCCGCAACCTGCCATGCCGCCAGCCGCGAATCGCGCGTGGGAAGGATAGATGCAGCATCGCGAGCGGGAGTCGGGGGGTGAGGGAAAAACCCCGACAGTAGCATCACCAACCCAATGCCGAGCAGCACACCGCCAACGAATACCCATCGGTGCTGCGCGACAATCACTTGACCGACGAGCGCGACGACGACCCCACCGCCGATGATCGCGCTATCAGTGAGGCGTATCCGCGACCGCAACAGATCGAGCGGCCACGTCAGCGCCGCCCACCATTCCCGCGCCCACAGCACACCAACGACTATGGCAAGAAGTAGTTCAAGCGGCATGGCGATCCGCCAGAAGGGGAGGCGAGCGAGGAGGACGCCGCCGATCACCCCACACGCCATCCCACCCGCCGCAAACGCTCGCCAACGGACGCTGACGCACCGCCCAACCGCGAGCCAGGCGAGCGCGACGAGCAGGATGACGCTCAACGCCGCATCCGGCGACGGGAACGCCGGGCCGGGCCGACCAGCGAGGCGCGCGTCGCCAACGAGTTGCACGCCGAGTTTTCGCGCGTCACGCGGTGGGGCATAGGTCGTATCAACACGGATGGTGATGTGTAGTTCGTCGTGCCGCCGCAGAAGTGGCGCGACATCCACTGCCACGGGATGCTCGACGGACGACGGCCACGTATCCAGCGTCCGACCATTCGCGAGCAGCGTCACGGTTCCTGGCAATGCGCCCGGTGGACGGGCGGCGAAACGCATCGTTAGCATCAATGGCCCGTTTGCCGGCAGGACGCGCCGCGCCGCCCGGAAATTCAGCGTGGATTCCGCGCTCGTCCACCGAAACACCGTGCCATCCGCCGCCCGCTCACCCGCATTCCAGTCGGTGGAGGCATGGTCAAAGACCGCACTCGCAGGCCCAATCGCCATCACCGCCGGTCGTTGCATCGCCGCCACCAGCCCAACCAGCGCGAAGATCGTGATACCCACCAAAATTACCGACGCGGCACGCGTCCCCATCTCCCCCTTCTCTCCGAGGGAAGGGGGCTGGGGGGTGAGGGCCGTCTCCATCGCGCTCCTTGTCATGCGTGATACGCCCGCGTGATCCGCCCGTACCAGACAAGCAGCGTCGCAGCGATACTGAAGACCAACAGCACGATCGCGATCCCCCTGCCCCATCGCCATTGCCACAGAGAGCCGAGCGCGACGCCTGCCCCCACCGCCACAGCAGGAATCGCCGTCATCGCATACCGCACGTATCGCCCCGCCAGCACCCCAACCACCAGAAAGAGCAATGCCACGCCGAACCAGACAAGGCAAACGAGGCAGAGGCGGGAACCTAACCCCCCAGCCCCCTTCCCTAAAAGGAAGAGGGAGCGGGATGGGACACGGCGCAATAAACGAAGCGGGTTCCCTTCCCCTTTAGGGAGGGGACTAGGGGGTAGGTCAATCCGCCCCAGCAGCCAGTATCCCAGCGGCGCGAGCAGGAGCGGCCAGAGGCGATAGAAGGCATATCCTTCTACCCAGAGTTGTCCGGCAATCGCGACGACCGGATTATTGGTGCGCGCGTCGTTCAAGCCGATCGAGGGATCGGGGCGCGGGCCACCGATCTCATATCTGCCGCCCGTTGATGCTGCGGGCACGTTTGCCAGCGCCGGATCATGGGTCGCGGCGTGCGTGCCCGTCAGCGGGATGCGGTAGAAGAGGGCGAAGGCCAGCGCGCCCGCGATGCAGGTGAGGACGACGGCGACGAGGAAATCGCGATCGCGCCAGGGCGCGCGCCGCTGCCGGAGCAGCATGGATGCCCACAGTCCCAGCGCGGCGGCCAACAGCGCGACGGTCGTCACTGCGACGCCGATGTGCGACAGCAGCGCCAGCAGGATGACCGCGACGAAACAGACCGCCAGCCACGGCTTCCGCAGCCGATCCGCGCCGAGCGCGAGGATGGCGAAGACGAGTGTCAACGCCCATTCGCCGACCGCGTTCGTTAGGTTGCCCCACGAGAAGATGATGAAGGCGACCGGCACGATCCCCGCGATCAGCGTCGCGCAGGTCGCTGCGATGCGGTCCTGCGTCGCCTTCCAGACGACGAGGCCAATGACGAGGATACGCGACGCGTCGAGCAGTTGCGTCCCGACTGTCAGGAGATCGGCGTGGTTATGGACAATGAGCGCGAAGGGTGCGAAGAGGAGATAGGCGCCGGGTGGATAGGGCACAGGGCGGTTCTTGTCATAGAGCGCGGCGATCTCCTGGTACCAGATGTGCTGTACGATGACGTCATCGAAGCGGTGAACATGGAAGGTGAGATCGCTGACGATCATTGCCGGATGATACAGGCCACCGAGCCGCATGGCGAAGATACCGACGACCGCCGCGAGCAGCCAGCGCGCCTCCCACACGCCCCCAACGATGCCGAGCCGCTGTATGAGAGGCGGCATCACGAAGCGGAGCGCCACCGCCAGGAGTACCGTTCCGCTCGCGACCCGCAGCCACGGCCCCGCGCCGAGCGCGATAAAGAGCCGATCGCGGGCGAGCAGCAGCCCAAAACCAATCACGACGAGCAGCGCCACTCCTGCCGCTTCCCACCCGCGCAGCCCGACGACGAGCAGCGCGAGCATGGCGCACAGCACCGCGCCCCAGAGGGCGAGCGCCGTCCGCGCGGGTGGGAGGGTGAACCCGCCGCTCGGTTGTATCCGCACGCGACTGACGAGCACGCCGAGTTCGCGGCGGTCGCCCAGCGCGCGAAAGGGCATCGTTTGGAACGTCAGGGTCAGGGCGCCCGTCGTCAGGTATGGCGCGGCGATGGCAATGGGATAGTCCGCAAAGTCCGGCGTCAGATGGAGGTGAGCGACCTCGCCGGTATTGGCGAGAATCGTCACGTCCGGGTGCGGGTTCGGGCCGCCCGCCAGCGTCAGCGTGACGGTGGCCGCATTCCTGCCGATACCGGGGAAGACGATGCTACTCTCGCCCCGCGTCCAGCGATACGCGCGGCCGCCCACCGCTGCGGGTTGTCGTTCAGCCGTGTTGAAATCCTGCACGAGCGGATCATCCTGCACGCGCTGGCCGATGGCAATATCGTACGTGGGGTGCGTCTGGTAGGCCGCACCAATCATCATCGCCGCGATCACCGCGACTGCGACGATGGACCACCACCATGCCAACGCACCGACGCCGTTGCCGAGCCGTCCGATGATCGCCCGCTGGCCTGTGGCGGTCGCCACCGCCGCCGTTTCGCCTCGTCGCGCCTCGTCCGGTCGCAAGCCCACACTGCTCCCCTTCGACCTTCCTACCCTTCCCAATGAAGGAAGCCCAGTGTATCAGATACCGATGTCCGACTCGGCAGTGTGGTAGACTTGCCGCCTGTCAACGGGGTGAACGGACGCGCAGACGAGGGGGCGAGGGATGGGTGTAAAACGGGGGGGATTGGGGCGCGGACTCGGGGCGCTCATGCCGGAGGGCGCGCTTGGCGGCGGCGGCATCGAGGTAGACATTGACGCGATCGCGCCGAACCCGTACCAGCCGCGTACGACCTTTCTGGAAGACGAGATCGCTTCTCTCGCCGCTTCGATTGCCGAGCACGGCATCATTCAGCCGCTGCTCGTCGCGCGCGCCGAGGCGACGGATCGCACGCCCTACCGGATTATCGCCGGGGAGCGGCGCTGGCAAGCGGCCCGCCGCGCCGGGTTGCGGCAGGTGCCGGTCGTCGTCAAGGATGCCACGCCACAACAGATGCTCGAGCTGGCGCTCGTCGAGAATATCCAGCGGGCGGACCTCAACCCCTTAGAGGAAGCATTCGCCTACCGTACCCTCGTCGCCGAGTTCGGCATGACGCAGGAGCAGGTCGCGCGGCGCGTCGGCAAAAACCGCACGACCGTCGCGAATGGTATCCGTCTGCTCGGCGCCGCGCCCGCCGTGCAGGAAGCCCTGGCAGCGGGACAGATCTCCGAGGGCCACGCCCGCGCGCTCCTCGGCCTGACCGACCACGCGCAGCAAGTCGCCGCGCTCGGTATCGTCATCGAGCGGGCATGCAATGTCCGGCAGACGGAAGCGCTCGTCCGCACCTGGAGCGACCGCCCGGTGGAAGCGGATTCCGCGCCCGCGCCACCGGAAATCGAAACCGTGCAGGGCCGCATCGGTTCCGCTCTCGGCACACAGGTCTCCCGCGTGCAGGTAAAAAAGATGCGTCGCGGCTATCAACTTACCCTGCACGTCACCGATGACGACGGTCTCAACGCCATCGTTGGCCGCCTCACTCGGTGATGGTCGCATCAGGTGGTGCCACAGTCTTTGCTTCCGTTCCATGACACTCGGACCGCCCTCCTTGCGATGGCCGGGCGCGAAGTCAGCCCATCGCCGCGAGGGTCCGCCAGATCGGGACGAGCGGGAGCAGGATACCGGCGGTCATCGCCGCCATGACGATGAAGACTGTGGCCAGACCCGCCGCATCGCCGAGCAGGCCATAGACGAGCGGGGCAAGCGCCGAACTGACGAGCGCGGCGGTGAAATATGCGCCGTATCCGCGCGCCCGCCGGTGCGACGGGACGAAGTGAGCGACCGCCGCGCTGAGGACGGACGAGGTGCCGTTCAGGGCGAAGCCGAAGAACGCGGCAATCGGGATGATCGCCCAGACCGGCATGGTGATGAAGCCAACGAGCGTCAGCGCCGTTACCAGTTCTGTGCTGACAATCACCGCGCCCGCGCCCCAACGATCGCCAAGCCAGCCGCAGAGGAACTTGCCTGCCGCACCCGCCCCGAAGATCAGGCTGAAGAGGGCGCTGACGGCCACCGCGCTCACTCCTTCACGCGCGAAGATGAAGGGGAGAAAGGTCAGAGCCGCGCCGCGCGTCGCGGTGTCAAGCGCGCCGACGACGAGCAGGAACGGGAAGCCGGGCCGCGTTGCGGTATGGATTTCCTCGCCGTTCTCCACGCCGTCCGACACGTCTACTGGCGGCAGGGTGGCACGGCGTCCGATCAAGAGCGGGAGGGTGAGCGCTGCCGTGACGCCGCCGACACTGACGAGGGCCATCCGCCACCCCCCGCGCACGGCGATCACGCTGACGACGAGGGTGCCGATCACTTTACCCAGATCGCCGCTAAAATTCAGCGTCCCGAGCGCCGTCGCCCGCCGCGCCCGGACGTAGGCGCGGGAGACAATCGCCGTCGCGAGCGGATGCTGCGCGTTGCCGCCGATCCCGGCGACGAGCGCCGCGAGCAGAAGCAACCCGTAACCACCGGAAGCGGCCATCAGCACGAGGCCAAGACCGACCCAGAGATTGCCGAGCAGCAGAATGAGCGCCTCGCCACAGCGCTCGCCGAGCATCCCGGCGGGGATCTGCAGGACGCTTGACGCGGCGGAGAAACTCGCCTTCACCATGCCGATCTGTGCGTACGAGAGGTGCAAGTCCGCCGCGATAAAGGGCAGCAGTGGATAGAGGAGCGCGAAACAGGCGTCGTTCATGACATGAATGACGGACGTGACAAGAAGCGTGCGGCGCGCGGCTGATGCGACGGGGAGAACCTCGACAGTCATCGGGCGGATTCCCTTCTCAGTTTGCGTCTCATCTCTCGATAAGACACACCGAAACAGGTACCTCCGACCTTCTCTGCCATCAGTTGTGCGGCCCACCCGCGTGGGGCAAACCGTGGCGCCGCTTGGACCAGACCTCTCGACCTCTTGTCTATCCCGAACCGGCGAGGGAGAGCGGAACGCTAGGCGCAATCATCTACCGCGCGCAGCATACCAGCGCGCGGCGTGATTGCAAGACGGATTCAGGTGGGAATCGCGTCTACCTGCCCCGCCGCGCCCGCCATAATCTCGTCAATCACCTGCATATCGCCGGGCGAGAATTGCACGTCGAGCGCGCCGATATTGTGCTCGATCTCCTCCGATGTGCGGATGCCCGCCAGCGCGACGCTCACGACCGGTTGCTGCAAGACCCACGCAATGGCGAGTTTTGGCAGCGTCGTGCCGAGGCGCGTGGCGACTGCCTTCAGCCGATCCGCGACGGCGATGTTCTTCGGAAAGTTTTCCGGCGAGAAGAGATGCTGGCCGAAGGCGGCGCCCCGCGCGCGCCAGTCCCACTCGACAAACGTCGTCTCCGTCGTGAAGGCGCCGGTGAGCAGGCCGTGCGCCATTGGGCCGTACGCCATCACGCCGATGCCGAGTTCGCGGGCGGTCGGGAACATCTCGCGCTCCCAGCGGCGGTCGAAGAGGTTGTAGCCGACCTGATTGGCGCAGATAGTCGCCGCCCGCTTCGCCTCCCGCAGTTGCGCGGCGCTGTAATTCGAGACGCCAATGTAGCGCGTCTTGCCCGCTTGCACGAGGTCGTTGAGTACCCCCATCGTCTCATCTATTGGCGTCGTCACATCCGGCCAGTGGATGAGATACACGTCCACATATTCCGTGCCGAGCCGCCGGAGGCTGTCATCCATTCCCTGAAGGAGCGCCGCGCGGCTGCTATCGCGGCGCTGTGGCCCCCCGACGATATCCCAACTCAGGCCGCCCTTCGTGACGAGGATAATCTCTTTCCGCCGCGACCCGAGCGCCCCGCCGAGCACTTCCTCGGAGTGGCCATGCCCATAGATCGCGGCCGTATCGAAGAGGGTCACGCCGAGGTCAATTGCCCGGTGGACGGCGCGCACCTCCTCGCGGTCATCCACATCGCCGTACTGGTTGCCGCCCATTTCCCAGCAGCCGAAGCCGATCGCGGAAATTGTCAGATCAGACGCGCCCATCGTTCGATACTGCATCTCAACCTCCCCGCACGCGACACTCGCATTCTCCCATACTGACCCTGCGAGTGTACGACGCCTGCGCGGCGACGGAAAGGGATTATCCACGAAGAGACGAAGAGTGGGCGACATTTCAGTTGGGTAACGCCCTCGAAGACCTCAAAATCCGACAAACGCCACGATGCCGATACCGATAAGCACGATGGCGGTAATGGGGTTTGCGTTGCGTTCCAACCCCTCCCCTTTGATGTGGTAGCCCGCCAGCATCGCGATCACGGTCAAGCCAACAAACGTCGCCACCGTGACCGCCGTAAACGAGATAAGGACGCTGACAACGGCGCCAATCCCGATCGCACTCGCGGCGAGTGCAACCGGAAGTATCGTCAAATCCGGTGATGCCGCG
>JALYUS010000458.1 GCA_030853625.1 Chloroflexota bacterium | reverse complement strand
CGCCGATACGGACCTGCACGATCAGTTCGCCGCCGAGGGCCTCGACAAACCGCCGCATCGTGGAGAGTTGCGGCTCATCTTCACGCTCGATGCGCGAGATATTGACTTGCGATACGCCAAGCGCCGTAGCAAGTTCTTGTTGCGTGACGCGTTGATTTTGCCGCAATCGCATGAGTGCATTCTCGCGCAGGATCGCGCGTGTACCCTCGGCGATTGCCGCCTCCCGGTCGGGCGACCGCTGATGCCGAATTTCCGACCATGGCCGATGTCCGCTCATAACGCTTCTTCCTTCCGTAGTTCCAAAAGATAGTCGTTGTACAACCCCTCCGCTACCGGGATGTTCCGCTCGTACCAACCGCGCCAATCGTTCGTCTTGCTCCCGCCGAGCAAAAGGATTGCGGTGCGGCGTGGGTCAAAGACGAAGAGGATGCGGATGTCGCTCCGCTTCGGACGCAATTCCTTGAGATTCGGAATGCGCGAACCAGTCAGCGTGTCCACGAATGGACGGCCAAGTGCCGGGCCACTGTCTGCCAGTGTGTCAATCGCCTCCGAGACTGCATCATCATCCGCCGCATTGAGTCCGTCGTACCACTCGCTGAATTGGTTGGTGCCTTCAATATCCCATCCCATGACTCTATAATAACACTGCCGCTCTAGAATGCAATCATTTTATCTCGGCGAGTCGTGTGTCCGTTTCATCGCCGTAGCGGAATCGTGTCGAGCCAGCCGTACCCCGCGTCCATCAGCAGCATACCCTCGAACAGCGCAGGCTGCTCGCGAACGAATTGCCCGCCCAATACCGTGTAGAAGCGGCGGGCGGCGTGATTCTCGCACAGCATCCAGACAAGGAGGGTGGTAATCCCCTCCACCGCCAGCCGCTCCGCGACGGCGCGCATCAGCGCCCGTCCAACGCCGTTCCCTTGCGCGTCCGGTCGCACATGCAGGACATACACCTCGCCGTGATAGTGCGGATCGCCGCCCATCTCCGGCCCGCCCGACGCGATGCCGAGTAGCCGCCCATCCGCATCTTCCGCGACGTACACGAACTCCGCGCCATCCGGCGCCGCGAGCACACGTTCCCACTGCTGTTGTCGGGATTCCACGGTGATCGCGTCCAGCAGGTCGTCCGGCACGATGCCGCGATACGCCGCGCGCCAGTTCGCGAGATGCAATCGCGCGATTGCCGCCGCATCCACCTGTGTCGCTTCCCGCAGGCGTATCATCCCTCACCGTTCCGCGTTGCGGGCGATCAGGTAGGCGGCGATGTAGGTACGATACGCAGTGACGACATCGGGCGAGACCCAGCGAATCGCGCGGTCGCCGGTGCGCTCGACCGTCGGGAGCATCGCCACCATATCGGCATGCAGCGACGTATTCCAGAGGGTTTCCACCGTGACGGGCAGCGTCATTGTGTACGGTTTCAGGGAGGGCACACGACGCATCGCCTCCTCCGCGCCGTGCCGGATGCGGTCGCGCGCGACGGTCGGGTGGACCATTCGGGCAGCGACACGGTTGATGCCCTGCTTGGTCACAACGGTAACAATCGCCGGCCCGAAGTCGGCAATCGCTTCGGCGGCGGTGACTTCATCGCCCGTAACGAGCGCGAGAGGCACGCCGTACTGCCCGGCAACCGCCGCGTTAAGCGTCGCTTCGGAGCAGATGACGCCGTTCATCCGCGTCTCATAGGGGCTGAAGGTATGATTGAGCGTCCCGCGCGCGCTTCCGGCCCGGCCGTGATAGCCGACGAGAAAGAGCGCGTCGCACGACTCGTCCAGTCCCTCGACCATGAACATCGGCTTGTGCCGCCCCTGAATCAGTTCAGCGGCGGGGTGCAGCAGTTCGGGCAGAAGGTTGCGCATCCGCCCGTGGCTGTCATTGACAATGATCTCGGTCGCACCCCCGGCAAGCGCGCCCTCAATTGCCTCGTTTGTTTCGAGCGTCGTCAGGCGGCACATCGCGTGGTACGCCGCGTTGTCGCCCATCACTTGATCCCAATCCACGACGCCCGCGACCCCTTCGACATCCACGGAGATGTAGACGCGCATCCTCGTTCGCCTCCTGATGGTAGTGGTAGCGACATTCGACGCGGCAAGTATACTGGGTGGCGAGAGGAGATGCTCGCATGGTGGTCACGCAATCTACAACGGGAACGACACGCTAATGCGCCGCCTCACGACCGCGTTCCTCACGATGCTTGGCGTCTGCCTGATCGCCTCGTTCGTCATCGGCATTGTCGCGCACATTGATGGCACGTCGTGGCTAATCTATCCGCTCGGCGCGTTGGTCGTCGTGCCGATTCCCGTCATGCTTGTCCTCCTCTACTTCCTCATGCGGCGCGCGTTCAGCGATGAGGGGGCGGGTGATACGGTCGGGACAGGCGGGCAGATTACAGCGGATGTCGTCGCGGCGGTCGCCCGTTCCTTCCCCGCTGAAGAGCGCGCAGAGGCGTTGGCAATCCTTTCCGCATACGGCGTCGGGCCGGACGAACCGGAGCGCACGCCTGTCCGTCTTGCGATCATCCACCTCAGCGACGGTAGTCTCACCCGCCTCCAGTACTTCACCGATCAGGCGAAGCAGGAGTATCGCGACGTACTCGCCTGGGACGCGGAGATTGCCGCTCCCGACCGGAAGTAATTCCGTATCCTGTCGCTGCATGTTCGATTCGCGGAACGTGACATGATAAACCGCCGACGTTCGTAGGGACGATCACGCCGGAGAGACAAACGCCCTTTCGCGTTCGCAAAGGCGTTGCGATTGCAATGAATCTCGATGGAGTAGGGAGAGCGGTTCACGAACCGCCTGTACGAATCATTTCCTGAGTTCCTGAGCCGATGCCTTGACATCGCCGCCACTCTGTTTTACGATTTAGCCATAACTAAATCCTCTCTGTAAGGAGCGGCGATGCCGGAGTTGGTTCCCTCTCAATCTGAACAGGACTACCTGAAGGCGATCTATCATCTGACGCATGGCGAGGCGAAGGAGCAGACGGGGCCAGCCGCGCTGGCGGAATGGCTCGGTTTCTCGTGCGCGTCGGCGACGAACATGGTGAAGAAACTCACCGAGCGCGGCCTCGTCACGCATAGCCCGTATCACGGTGTCGCATTGACGGAGACGGGCACGAAGGTCGCATTGGAAGTGCTGCGCCATCATCGGCTGCTGGAGACCTATCTCAGCGAGCGACTCGGCGTGCCGTGGGAGCGGGTGCATGCGGAGGCGGATCGCCTCGAACACGCGCTCTCGGAGGACCTCGAAGCCCGACTCGATGCCGCGCTCGGCTATCCGACGACCGACCCGCACGGCGCGCCGATCCCAACCAAAGAGGGTGTCATCGTTGCCCTGGCGACGCAGCGGCTCTGGCACGTCGCGCCGGGTAGCACGGTGATTGTCGCGGAAGTGGCGGATGAGGATGCCGCGCTCCTCACCTACGTCGCCGATCTCGGCCTTGTGCCGGGTGCGACGGTGGATGTACTGGCGAAAGCGCCCTTTGATGGCCCGCTCCATATTCGCGTCGGCGGCAGCGAGTACGCGCTCGGCGAGACGGTGATGCGTGCGGTGTCGGTCAGTGTGCCGACGCCTGTACCCGCTTCTCCACAGGAAAAAGGGAAGAAGCGAAAGGAAGCATAATGCTGAAGACAGGATATGCGATATGCTGAAACCTGAACCGATAGTGGAGCAGGAGTTAGCGGCGGAAGTGATGACGGCGCGCTCGGATCGCCGCTACGCGGGCGAGACGATCAAAGGCCACCTCGACACCGGGACGATCGCCGCAGGGGCGAGTATATTGGCGGGCACCAGCACGAAGCGTGGGCTGGCACGCATCCTCCCGTTTCTCGGCCCTGCCTTTATCGCCTGCGTGGCCTACGTTGACCCCGGCAACTTCGCCACCAACATCCAGGGCGGAGCGCAGTTCGGCTACCTGCTCGTCTGGGTGATCGTTGCCGCGAACCTGATGGCGATGCTCATCCAGGGACTCTCCGCCAAGGTCGGCATCGCCACTGGCCACAATCTCGCCGAGTTGGTCCACATGCATTTCCCCCGCCCGGTGACGTGGGGATTATGGGGAGTGCAGGAAGTCGTCGCGATGGCGATTGACTTGGCGGAGTTCCTCGGTGCGGCGATCGGTTTGAACATCCTTTTTCATATCCCACTCCTCCTTGCCGGTGTGATTACCGGTGTGATTACCTTCCTGATCCTCGGCTTGCAGCAGTACGGGTTCCGCCCCATCGAGGCGATCATCACGGCGCTGGTCGGGGCCATTGCTCTTTGCTACGTGGCGGAGACGTTCATCGTCAAGCCGAGCCTCGGCGGGATCGTCGGCAGTTTCACGCCGCCGAAGTTCGCTGGCACGACCAGCATCGTGCTCGCGATCGGTATCCTCGGCGCGACGGTGATGCCCCACGTCGTCTACCTGCACTCTTCTCTTACCCAGGGGCGCATTGTTGCCGATCAGGGGGATCGCGCGCGTCGGCTCTTCCGCTTCAACACGATTGACATCATCATCGCCATGTCCATCGCCGGCTTCGTCAATGTGGCGATGCTCGTTATGGCAGCGGGAACCTTCTGGGCCCACGGCCTGGGGGAGAGTGTCGCCAACGCAGACAACCTGATCACCGAGGCGTACAAGACGCTGACGCCCCTTCTGGGCGGCGGGGCGAGCATCGTCTTCGGTCTCTCGC
>JALYUS010000432.1 GCA_030853625.1 Chloroflexota bacterium | reverse complement strand
TCAACGTGGATGCTCTCGATCCGGCTGGATAAGGAGACGTTCGACGCGCTGCGGGAGATCGCGAAGCCGAAGGGGTTGGGCGCTTCGACGCTGGCGCGGATGTGGATTCTGGAGGAGTTGGAGCGCGTGCGGAAGAACGATGGGGAGGCCCGGTGAAGATCACAAAGATTGAGACGATCCATGTCGAAGACTATCCGCAGATCCTCTTCGTCGCGGTGCATACCGACGAAGGGCTGGTCGGCTACGGCGACACGTTCTATATGACGGACGCACTGCGCGGCTACGTCCACCAGTTCGCCGCGCCGATGCTGCTCGGGCACGACCCGCTCGCCATCGAACTGCACTGGCGGCGGCTCTACGAGGTGATCGCGCACATCGCGGGCAAGGGCGCGGAGATACGCGGCCTCTCGGCGATTGATGTCGCCTTGTGGGATATTCTCGGCCAAGCGGCGGGAATGCCGGTCTGGCAGATGCTCGGCGGCGCGGCGCGGGATCGGATCAAGACCTACAACACCTGTGGCGGCCCGACCTACGGCCGCCCGACGCGTGGCGGGACCGGCTACGGCACGGACACCGGCAGCGAAGGCAAATATGAGGACTTGATCGCCTTTATGACCCACGCGGACGAACTCGCCCTTGATCTCCTCAGCGAGGGAATCACGGGCATGAAGATCTGGCCCTTCGACTACATCGCCCACACGCCGGGGAAATACGACGATTGGCGTACCTTCAGTGGCGCGTTTGATCCCGGCCTGCGCACGCTCGGCGGGCAACGGATTGACAACGCGGACCTCAATCGTGGCCTTGAACCGTTCCGCAAGATTCGCGCGGCGGTCGGCGACAAGATGGAGATCATGGTTGAGGGGCATGGTTTCTGGTCGCTCCCGGCGGCAAAGAAGATCGCGCATGCACTGGAGGAGTTCGCCCCCTACTGGCTCGAAGACCTGATGCGCGCGGACGACATCGGCGCATTGGCCGAGTTGCAGCGTAGCACGACAATTCCGCTGCTCGTCAGCGAATACTTGACGACGCGCTACGAGTACAAGCCCGTGCTGGAGCAGCGCGCGGCGGAGATCATCATGATTGACCCGACGTGGGCGGGTGGCATCACTGAGAGCAAAAAGATCGCGACGATGGCCGAAACCTGGAAGCGCCCCGTCGCGATGCACGATTGCACCGGCCCCTTCACCCTCTTCGCGGGCGTCCATCTCGCGATCAACGCGACCAATGCCGTCTATCAGGAATCGCTGCGCTCGTACCTGCGCGTTACCTATCCAAATCTCGTTACCGAGATCGTCCAGGTCGAGGACGGCCACATCCTCGCCCCCACCGCGCCCGGTATCGGCACGACCTTGCTTCCCGAAGTCCGCACGCGCCCGGATGTGACAGTGGTGGAATCTACGTTGTAAGCGTTCGGTTTAATCGAGTTTGTTGTCTGGATCTCCGAAGTGGAACACGCCATCCGGCTGCCCTGAGGAGATGAAGACGCGTGGTTCCGTGGGAAGTTTGTCGAGGAAAAGGACAATCACATATCGCTCCGTTTGATCGAAGAGCGCCATCGAAGGGACGAGTATCGCCTGTGTGGGTGTCGTCCGTCGGAGGAAGCATGCGGTCGTTCGCGCGACCTCGCGATCCAGGAAGCAATATGGCGCGTTGTCGAGGGAGAGCGCAGCGCAAAGTGCCGGATCACGGAGATCAAGGGCATGCTCGATGCGAATATGCAGGTCGTAGATTCGCCGGGCGATCGCACGGCGTATGATGCGCTCCGAGCGTCCCTCCTGGGGTGAAATTCCTTCGTGAAAGTGCCGCGCGAACTCGGCAACTGCGACGCGATGATCGCTCGCAAGATAGAGCGTGGCTTCGCCATAGATGTTCCACCGATTCTCCCGGTTCTGGCCCGCAAGCCGGAAATCGAGGATATCGTACGTGGCTCCATCGGAAATATGGCGACACGCGGCACCGATCCACGGCTTCAGGAATGTATCAAACGTCACCTAGAGCGATTTGCAAAGATATAGGAACGGTGCGATACTGAAACCATGAAAGCATATTCTGAAGATCTCCGCCAGCGCATCGTCCAAGCAGTCGAGGACGGGTCTTCTCAACCCGTCGTCGCTGACCG
>JALYUS010000411.1 GCA_030853625.1 Chloroflexota bacterium | reverse complement strand
GCGCTTGTCCGGCTGCGGAGCGACATTGCGGGCGTGCTGGCAGGCGATGATGCGTCGGCGCCTTCTTACAACGATCTCTTCGCGCGGCTGGTTGCCGTCGCGCTGCAAGAGTTTCCCGACCTGAACGCCTCCCTCACGGACAATGGCATCGTGCGGCACGATGCGGTGCATATCGGTATCGCGGTGGACACCGAGCGCGGGTTGCTTGTCCCGGTGATCCGCGATGCGCATGCGAAGTCCGTCCAGACTATCGCGGCGGAGTCCGCGCGGTTGATCGGGCAGGCGCGGGCGGGTAAGGGATCGCTCGATGACCTGAAGGGTGGCACCTTCACAATCACCAATCTCGGCATGTACGGCATTGACGCCTTCACGCCGATTATCAACCTGCCGGAATGCGCGATCCTCGGCATCGGCCGGATCGTCGCGCGGCCCGTTGTCATAGATGAGGAGGCCGAGACGGTCGCGGTACGAAAGATGGTTGCCCTCAGTTTGACCTTCGATCACCGCGTCGTGGACGGCGTGCCTGCCGCCCGCTTCGTCAAGCGGATCACGCAGTTCATCGCGCAGCCACTCGTCTGGCTCACGCGGTGACGAAGGACTGAGGACTGAGGACTAAAGACTGAGTGAGGCATCGGCCCTCTTTGCTGCCGACTGCCGACTGGGGGCGTGTAATGGGTGTTGACTGGCTCGATTTGACGGGCAGGGTGGCGATTGTGACGGCGGGTTCGGCGCGCGGCGGGATCGGGCACGCGACAGCGATTGAATTGGCGAAGGCGGGCGCGGACCTCTTCGTCTGCGACATTGACGGCGCGGGGGCGCAACAGACGGCGCGCGAGGTCGCCGCGCTCGGCCGGAAATGTACGGCGGTAACGTGCGACATGGGCGATGCGGAGGCGATTGTCGCGATGTTCGACGATTTCGACCGCGCCTACGACCGCGTGGATATTCTCATCAACAATTGCGGCCTCGGCACCCGCTACCGGCCGGAGGACCTGCCGCTGGACGAGTGGCGGAAGATCATCCGCATCAACCTCGAAGGGACATGGGTCTGCACGCAAGAGGCCGGGCGGCGGATGATCCGGGCGGGACGGGGCGGGGCGATTGTCAGCATCAGTTCGATTGCCGGTAGTTCCGCGTTGGGGCGCGGCAACTTCGTCTACAGCGTGACCAAGGCCGGCATCATCCAGTTCACGCGCGAACTCGCGGTGGAGTGGGCGCCGCACAAGATTCGCGTCAATGCCATCCAGCCCGCGCAGACGATGACGCAGGCGATGACGAACATGCTCAACGATCCGCAACTTGATCCAAAAACGCTGACCGCGCGCTTCTTGCGGGGCATCCCGCTCGACCGGATCGGCGAACCGGAAGACATTGCCCGTGCCGCCCTCTTCCTCGCCTCGGATGGTGCGAGTTTCATCACCGGCCATACCCTGCCTGTGGACGGCGGCAACCTCGCCCTCAATGCGGGCGGCAGCAAACTGTGGCCGACGGAGGATGTGGCCCCATGAGTGGTACAGGATCATCGCCCGCCCTCGCCTTCGTCGGCGCGGGCGCGCTCGGCCAGTCATTCGCCGGACTGCTGGCGAAAAATGGGCAGGCCGTGACGCTCCTCGCTACCCCGCGCACCGCCGCGTCGTTACTCGTAGCGGGCCATATCCGGCTGCGAGGTGTCGTTGATTACGAAATACCCGCCGTGCCCGTCCCCGCGCCGCCGGGCAGCGTCGGTATCACGACCGACCCGGCGGATTTGCCCGCCGAGGTGGGGCTGATCTTTCTCACGAAGGGGCACGATTTGGCGGGCGCGATTGCGCATGCCCGTGGTGCGTGGCCCCGGCCCGGCGATGATGCCGCGTGGGTGGCGGGCCTCCAGAATGGCCTCGCGAAGGACGACATGCTCGCGGCGGCATTCGGCGCGTCGCGCGTCGTGCCGGGGGCGACAATTCTCGGCGGTGGCCGGGGCGCGGATGGCGTCGTGACGGTAACGAGCCTCGGCATGACCTACCTGGGAGAGATAGCGGGCGGCAGTTCGCCGCGCGTGGACGCGGCGATTGCCGCGCTGATGGCGGCGGGCATCCCGGCGGAAGCGCCCGCGAGCATTCAGAGTGTCCTCTGGTCGAAGGCGTGCAATGCAGCGGGCGTCTTCGGCGTCTCTGTCCTCGCGCGGGCGGCCGGGCCACAGTTAGGCGGCGACCCAAATCTGATGCGCGCCTACCTCGCACTCGTCCGCGAGACGGCCACCACCGGTGCGGCCTACGGCGTCACGGTCGGCAACTACCCGAACTTCCCGCCGATCCATACGTACGCCGTCACGCCGGACGACGAGACGTTGGCTAAGATCAAGCCCGGCCCGCTCCCGCGCGGTGGCAGTCTGCCCTCGATGACCCAGGATGTGCTCGCCGGTCGCCCGATGGAAGTGGAGCAAGTCTTCGGCGATCTTGTCGCGCGGGCGGAGCGCGCGGGCGTCGCCGTGCCGCATCCCACCTTCGTACGGGACATCCTGCGCGGCATTGACCGCATCACGCGCGGCGACTGATCGCCCGCCCCTGACGCGGACTCACTACATGAGGCAACGGAGAGACAGGCAGGAGGGCCGCTACCGGTAGATAGCGGCCCTCCCGTCGGAATGGAAACGTGATCGCTCTTCGCGCTATGGCCGCTGGCTGAAGGGGCCATCCTTGTAGAGGATGCCCGGCGTGCTTGTGTCCACCGGTGCGTACGTGTACGTATTGCCCGGTACCGGACTGAGGAAGCCCGCCGCCTGCACCGCCGCTGGCGCGTCCGCGACGAAGTTGACCAGCACTGGCGCGTACGTCAAGTTGTCCGCTGGCGCCAGCCCGGCAATCGCTCGCCCCAGCGTCCGGTGCTCCGCCTCGATACAGGCGATCTGCGAGGCGATCTGCGCCAGCCGCGGCTGGCCCGTCTCAGCGAACTCGCGCACAGCGGCGAGGAAGGCCGAATCGAAGACTCCCTCCAGTACCTGCTGCGTGGCGATGAAGGTCTGCAAATCGGTGAAGGTCTTTGCTCCTTGTGGGAAACTGAAGGTATCAGCGAGCGAATCGCCGCCCTGCGCGGTAAAGAGTTGCTGGTGAAGTTGCTCCTCGACGAGCGCGGCCTGGATCTGGCCGAGTTGTGTCGGGGTGAAGCCGAGCGCGGCGGCGTTCTGGACACCGTTGGTGTAGAAGGTGATGGCG
>JALYUS010000405.1 GCA_030853625.1 Chloroflexota bacterium | reverse complement strand
TGATCGGCGAGGCGCACCGGCAGGGGCTAACGGTAATCGCCCGCATTGACGGCGTCCCGGCGTGGGCGCGACCGGCAGACACGAGTTGGAAATATCTCGACACGAGCGGCTACCCCGCCTACGCGCGGCTCGTCGCGGCCTTCGCGGCGCGCTACCGGGGGCTGGTGACGCAAATCGTCGTCTGGAACGAGCCGAATCTCTCGCTCGAATGGGGGCTGCGGCCGGTGGACCCGGCGGGATACGCGGCGATGCTCCGGGCCGTCTACCCGGTGGCGAAGGCAGCGAACCCGGACGTGGAAATCCTCGCGGCGGGTCTCGCGCCGACATCGGAGCCGGACGGTTCCCCGCTCGGCCTCAATGATCTCACCTACCTGAACCGGCTCTACGACGCCGGAGCCGCGCCGTACTTCGACGCGCTCGCCCTGCACACCTATGGCGGCACGCATCCGCCCGACGCCGACCCCGGCAGCGACCCGCGCACCTGGCGGCACGCCGAGCAGGTACGCGCGCTGATGGTGGCGCGCGGGGACGCCGCGAAACCCGTCTACCTGACCGAAGGCGGCTGGAACGACAGCCCCCGCTTCGATGGCGCGGTGCGACCCGCCGACCGTGTCCGCTACACCGTCGCCGCCTACCGCTACGCGCAGGAGCATTGGCCGTGGGCGCGGAGCGTCGCACTCTGGCAGTTCCGCCTGCCCCTCGCCACACATACCGCGCAGGATAACTGGACCTTCGTCACACCGGATTTCCTGCCCAAGCCAATCTATCTCGACGTGCAAAAGGCGCTCCGCCCGCCGCAGGGAAATGCACCGTGATCGCCCCCACCCCCGGCCCCTCTCCCGCTCACGGAGGTGGGGGCCGTATCATCATCACGCTCATCGCAATCATGCTCGTCGTTCCCTTTCTCGGCTTCCTCTCGGACATACACAATGAAGGGCGCGTGCATGATCCGACGTGGGAGCGCGTGCAAAAGAGCGGGACGCTGCGCGTCGGGATGGACGCGGGCGTGCCGCCCTTC
Organism: Chloroflexota bacterium; assembly: GCA_030853625.1. Classification (GTDB taxonomy): domain Bacteria; phylum Chloroflexota; class Chloroflexia; order Thermomicrobiales; family JALYUS01; genus JALYUS01. The sequence continues at coordinate 9,125 of JALYUS010000405.1, read as the reverse complement.
GCGATGCCGGGGAATGGCGAGATACAGGGGTTCGACGCCGACCTCGCGCGCGATCTCGCCAACCGCCTCGGCGTGCAGGTCGCGATCGTCAATACGCCGTCCGACGCGCTCTATGATGCCCTGCTCACCGGCAGGGTGGACGCGCTGATCGCCGCACTCCCCGTGACGCCTGAGTTCCGCCGCGATGTCGCCTATTCCGCGCCCTATGTCGAGATGGGGGAGCGCGCGATTGTCCGGGCGGGGAGCGACATCCGCGCGCCCGCCGACCTCGCGAATCGCCGTGTCGGCGCGGAACTCGGCTCCGATGGCGACCTCGCGGCGCGGACGCTTGCCCGCCACCTGCCAATCCGTTTGCATAGCGACTACGACTCCGGCGACGCCGCCCTCGCTGACCTCCGCACCGGCGCGCTGGATGCAGTCGTGCTGGACGGCATCGCCGCCCGCCATACCGCTGCAACCGATCCGGCGCTGGTGATGCTGCCGGAACCGGTCTTATCGAATGGCTACGTGATCGCGACGAAGCAGGACGCGCCGATGCTCACGGCGAACCTCAGTCGCGCCCTCGATGCCGCGCGTATGGCGGGCCTCCTGACGCAATTGGAAGCGCGCTGGCTCGTAGGAAAGTAACGAGTGCTCAGCGCTTTCATTGCCCGTTGCTCTGGATTCGGTAGAACCGCCGCGCGTTCTCGGCCCAGAGTTTCCCTTTTGCCTCGTCCGAGAAGTGACTGGTGAGGGCGTCGAGCGTCTCGGCCCAACGGCGATACGGCGATGCATTGAGGACAACCGGCCAGTCACCGCCGTACAGCACGCGATCGTCGCCGAAAACCGCCAGCACATGGGAGACATATGGCGCGAGATCGTCCGGCATCCACCTGGCGGGATCCGCCTCGGTCACGATGCCGCTGATTTTGCAGCAGACATTCGGAAGCGACGCCAGTTCGGCCATCCGCGCCCGCCACGGATCGAGTAGACGCCCCGCGATGTCCGGCTTGGCGATATGATCGAGGACGAATCGCGTCTCCGGGCACTGGCGCACCAGTGCGATGGCGCTGCGCAGATGCGGGTGACGGATGCAGAGATCGCAGGACAAGCCGAACTCCGGCAGCATCCGCACGGCATGGATGAAACCGGGGCGGCTGGTGAAGTCGGGATCCGGCTCATTCTCCGTGACGCGCCGTACCCCTCTGATGAGTGGCGAGATGTTCACCAGGGCGTTGAGATACGTCCGGCATGCCTCGCCATCTTCGAGCGGCGCCCAGGCGACAATCGCCTGAAGGAGGTCATCCGCCGCCCGATCTGCCGCCCAGCGCGCTTCGAGCAACCCGTACGCGGGCGTCACTTCCACCTGCAGATAGACAATCGCCTCAATCGGCAACCCCGCCGTCTGCTCCCGGTAGTCCGCGAGATCGTAAGGCCGGTTCAGTTGCTTGTTCCCATCGAGCCACGGCATGCGAAACACCGTCGGGTCCCAGAGATGAACGTGGGCATCAATGATTGGCATATCCGGCATGCTCCCTCCCTCCTGCTCCCTCCCTTTACGAAGGGGATTGACCGAATCAAGACGCCGTGATCTTCCTCGTACCGCTCTGGGATCACGCTTCAGTTGCTATCTGGCGCCCGGATCGGACACCAGATACGACTGCGTTGGTTGTGATTATCCACCATTCGCACGCGGTGGCGTACTCGCTGTCATTGATCGCGATGGAGGCGCCGTTTGTATGCGCCGATTACCAACGACGGAACCAGGCGGCGTGACGCGGGTGCGGGTCCGCGTTCGGCGCCACGCCTCCCAGCCATTGCCGATCAGCAGCCCCGCCGGCAGGTAATAGAGCGCGCCAATCGTCAGGAAGATTGCCGCACTCGCGACCGCCACGACGACGCCGTAAATCACCTGGTCGCGGTAGCGTGCCGGCGAGGTTGGCGGGTCGGTGAGCATGAAGAAGGCAAAGAAGAGCGCCGCGTTGATGTCCGGCATGCGGAAGATCTCCGCCGCCTGCCCGGCGTGACCGATAAACGTGGCAAGAGTAAAGAGCGAGAGGTAGCACCCCAGAAAGGCGAGCACCATCGGCAGTTTGTTCACGCGATCCGCGATGAAGACGCCCGTCGCGATCAGCACGACGACAAACGGGAATGGTATGTTCGACAGCGCCCCCCACCAGTTCTGCTCGCTCGCATAGAGAAAGTACGCGACGACGAGCGCCAGGGCGGCCGGGTTGAAGATGTGCCTGCCGCGCGCCCGGAAGAGATACTTGGAGTTGACCGCGAGCATCGCCGTGACAACCACGACGCGCAGCGGCTCGGTCGGGCTGATAATCAGTGCGACGATCAGACCGGAGAGGAGCGCGCCGCTTGGGAAGAACCAGCCACCCCGAATGACGCGGGCCAGCGCGACATCGAGGAGCGCGGCGCCGATCGCGGCGGCGCACACCGCTGGCAGGACGAGGCGTACCCCCTCGTGTGTGGCAGCGAGGGCAGCGAGCAGCGGGAGCACGATGAGGAGCAACCCCTTCGGCGTGCGGAAAAACCGCCGCAGGGGCGCGACCACGGTGCCGACAACGGGAAGAGTGCGGCGGGCGGTTTGCATCTCAACTCCCGCGCTCATGCCGCACCCTTCGCTTTCGCGAGCGCGTTCTGAATTGCGCCCCGATATGCCTGGGAGCTGTCCGTCGCGCCGGAGACGAGATCAATCGTGGCGCTCTGTCGCGTCACGACCTCGCCGGGGAGCGCGGCAATATCCGAGCAGGGATAGCGGGTGCCACACTGCGTGATTGCCGCCGAGACGATCTTGCCACCCGAGACGACGACCGACGCCGCGATATTGCCGTGGCGGCTCGTCCCCGTGCCAGTGTACGTGCCGTCCTTGTAGAGCGCGGTCGTGGCGGTCGCAGGGGCCTTCGTGACGGACGGAACGGTCGTTGCCGTCGCGGGTGCCGTCGCGGTCGTCGTTGGGGCGCTCGTCGCCACCGTCGTTGCGGTGGACGAGGCTACCGCGCTCGCGGTCACGCCGTGCGCGCTCCCGTCCGAGGCCGATGGCGCGGTCGCTGACGGCGGGAAGAGCGGCGATTGGTAGGCAGCGACCGACGCGGCGGGCGCGTTCGTGGCCGTGGGTACGGTGGTCGCGATGGCGATCGTCGGGGCAGCGATCGGAGAGAGCGCTTGCGCCGCATCGGTACGAAGATAGCCGAGACCGTAGACGGAGAGAATCGCCGCCGAACTGAGGGCGACGAGGCTGTTCGCAATCTTCTTATTCTTCCCGCCGCTTTTCGTTTTTGCCGCAGGGGCAGGTGGCGATGCGGGGGCTGACCGTGGCACCGGCGGCGGGGTACTCACGCGCTTTTCGAGGTGTTGTGTCATCCGTTCTTCCTTACTGCGTACGATGTAGTCGCCTACTGATGAGCGTCCGCATTCATGCGATTCACGCTCATCGCCATGTGCCGGAATCACCCGGTACATTCCTACGATACGGCGGAGACCTAAGAGGAAGGCGAGGCGAAAATGAGAGAATGCTAAGAGTGATGCGCGGTCGGTGGGTCGTCTGTCACGCAACCGTGATCCGGCTGCGTGCGCCACTGCCCACGACCCAGTGCGGTCGCTACCCCCGGCGGTATGCGACGCAATCCCTCCGCCTCACATGGATTCTGTAATCAGGGAGCGACGACGAGGGCCATGCCATCAATCGCGTTCCAGCCACGCTCGAACTTTGCCCACGAGATGTGGTATTTCTCCGCCACCCCCGGATCCATCACCCAGACGCCGCTGTCGTCATAACCGTATGCCGTCACCGCGTGCTCGTAAGCGATCAAGGAGTACCAGTCCCCGGCAGCGTCGATCGCCGTCACGCGCGACGATGGCCCCCATGTCCCGCTGATCCAGGTGACGACCGGATGCCCCGCCGCGATCGCGGCTTGCAGAGCGCTCGCACCGCCATAGAAAACAGAGGAGTGGCGGTAGCCCTCCTGCCGCAGCACGGCAGCGATTGGCTCGGCATAGACGCCATAGTTCGTGGTGCCGCCCCAGGCGCCGTAGATGCTGCCGCGAAAGCCCTTGTGCGGATTCTCGTCGTAGCCGATGGCGTTCAGGAATGTCCGCTGGCTGATTGGATTGCCGTAATAGGCGGTGGCGGCGGAGGTAGCGGCGTACTCGCAGGAGAGCGCCCACGCTTGCCCGACGACCGGAAAGCCCGTGATGATCTCTCCCGATCCCCCTGCGGTCGTGCCGCTCTGCGCAGCCGACGCCGCGCCAACGGCGAGAGGCGCGCAAAGCAGGAAGAGCAGGACGGCAATGCTTCGATAGGCACATGTCCGTGCGAGCGCTACGCTCATCGGTATCCTCCTGTGTACGATCCCGTCGCCGCTGCACCCCTGTCAGGACAGCGCTGCTGCAAGCCCTATGCCAGTAGTGAGCGTCACGCAGCGAGATGCGAAGGGAGTATGCAGGCAAGAGGGGATGCCGAGATGAGGAAGTCGCGATACGATGCGCGCGTTCGGAGTGCGGTGTCGCTCGGTTTCACCGGGCATTGTTCGCCCAACGAAGGGTGACGGTGAGCGACTGCATAGGAATGAGATAAAGAGAAAGGTGGCTGACCATGGACATGGGCATTGACCGATGAACGCCCTCGCGCGCAACGAGCGGCTCACGATCGCGGTGGCGCTCATTGCCACGCTGTTCTCCGGCATCCTCACCGCCGCGCATGCGGGGGCGGTGCTGCTCTTTGCCATCGCGGGGGTGGCCCTCGCCGCGCTCGCCGCGCTGGTCGGGCAGGCAACCGAGCAGTTGGGCGAGCGGCTTGGGCCGGGTGCGACGGGAGTGTTGCAGTCGGCGATCGGCAACCTGCCCGAACTCTTCGTCGGCATTTTCGCGCTGCGCGCCGGGCTGATCACCGTCGTGCAGGCAGCGCTGGTCGGCTCGATTCTCGGCAACAGCCTGCTCGTTCTCGGATTGGCCTTTTTCGTTGGCGGCCTGCGCCACGGCACGCAGCGGTTCGCCGCTGAGACCCCGCGGATGATCGCGGTGCTCACCCTACTTGCCGTCGGGGCGCTGACCGTACCGACACTCGCGAAGGGCTTGCACGTACCGGCGGGCGGCCACATCGGCGGGTTGAGTGTCGCCTGCGCCATCATCCTGCTCGTCGTATTCGTTGCCAGCATCCCCTCCTCGCTCGCGGGCGACCCCGTCGCGATCTCGGGCGCTGAGGAGACGGAGCAGGAAAAAGGGGGGGATTGGCCGCTGGCGCTCGCCGCCATCGTCCTGCTCCTCGCCGGTATCGGGGCGGCATTCGTCTCCGACTGGTTCGTGGCGGCGCTCAGTCCGGCGATCGCGACGCTGCACATCTCGGAGGCGTTCACCGGTCTGGTGATCGTGGCGATTGCCGGGAACGCGGTGGAGAATGTCGTCGGCATCCAGTTGGCGGCGCGCAACAAGCCGGACTACGCGCTGAGCGTGATCCTGAACAGTTCGTTGCAGGTGGCGCTTGGGCTGATCCCGGCGCTGGTGCTGCTCAGTTACGTGATCGGCGGCGCGCATTTGACGCTGGCGCTCCCCGGTTTGCTGGTCGCGGCATTGGGGCTGACGGCGATCGTCACAGCGGTGGTCGTGTACGATGGGGAGTCAACGTGGCTGGAGGGCGTGGCGCTGCTCGGCCTGTATGGGATCATTGCCGCCGCCTTCTGGTGGGGATGATCGGTTTCGTCTTGATTGAAGAGCGAGCGGAGGAAACGCGATGGCCGAAGACAGGCAGTTCAATGCGGATGAGGCGAAGCGGATTGGCGAGCAGATCGGGATTACATGGAACGCGGTTGACCTCGATCAGTTCCGTAAGGGATTGGCAGTCGAGATGGAACACGGCTCACACGACCCCCAGACCGACGTGACGCACGACGATCCGCTGCTGACGGGCAAGATCGCCTGGGCGCATATCAAGGAATACCCCGACTACTACACCCGACTGGAGACGATGGAAACGGAAGCGGAGCAGTATTGGGCGACGCATACCCGGCCCGGTCGCTGATCGGCGCTCGCGTGATTGCGGCGGCTACCGACGTTCGGAACCGTTTCACTCGTGTGCGGGATGGCGCGCCATCCGCGCCGTGAATCGCCCGGCTCGGTCGCCGAGCGATGCACCATGCTCGCCGACCGGCAAGCGAATCCGTACCGTGGTGCCATCTCCCAGACTACTTGTTACCGCGATCTGGCCACCGTGGGCATGCACTAACGATTGCGCGATCGCCAGCCCCAGCCCGGCGCCGCCATGTGCCCGCGCCCGCGCGTGGTCGGTGCGGTAGAAGCGGTCGAAGAGGCGCGGCAAGTGCTCGGCGGGGATCCCCTCGCCGGTGTCGCGGATCGTTGCCACTGCCTCCCTGCCCCGCAATTTCGCCTCGACCGTGATCCGCCCGCCCGTCGGCGTGTATTTGATCGCATTGTCAAGCACGATCATCGCCACCTGGTGCAGCCGATCCGGGTCCGCCTCAATCAGGAGCGGTGCATCATCCCCCGCGCATGTTAGCGCGATCCCGCGTTCTTCGGCGAGCGGTGTTGCCCGGCGCACGGCCTCCGCCAGCAGCGCGTGCAGATCGAGGTCGGCGACCGCCAATTCGACCGTCTCAAGGTCGCTGCGGGCGAGAGCGAGCAGATCGCCCGTCAGGCGTTCCAGCCGGGTCACTTCCGCGCGCACGTCATCCAGAAGATCGCCATGTGCGCCGAGCGGCTCCGCCCGGCGCTGCTCGAGCAGGTCGGTCGCCGCACGCAGGACAGTCAGCGGTGTGCGGATCTCGTGAGCGGCATCGGCGACGAACTCCCGCTGGCGACGGAAGGCCTGCCGGATCGGGAGCAGCGCCCGCCCCATAAGAAACCATGCGCCGACCAGTGCGAGGAGCATGCCGAGGAGACCGCCGGAGAGGAGGAGCACGAGCAACCGGTGGAGGGCCGCCTGCTGCGCGGCCACGCTCTGCCCGACAATCAGTGTTTCCAGACTTGCCGATGGGCCGGGCGCCGGTTGAATATAGAGGCGGATGGGATTGTCATCGCTGAGGTTGATCGTCCGGTAACGCGGCGTCGGATCGCCCGCGAGTTCCTGTGTCCATGCAGCGAGGTCAATCCCTTGCGGGTTGGCGAGGATTTGGCCGTTCGCGCCGAGCACGAGCGCGAAGTCGCCGCCGCTGTACCCCTCCCGCTCGAAATGGAACGTGGCGTCGCCGTGTTCGTGGAGATGCCGTGCCGTTGCCGCGCCAGTCGTGGCGAGGGTGCGGTCAACCTCGGCGCTCAGGCTCCGCGCAAGGCTCGCATAGACCGCCGCGCCGATTACGAGGATGAGCAGCATGAGCACAACGGTGTTCCAGCCCAGCAGGCGCCACCGGACGCGTGAAAACATCCCGCCTCACTCCTTGATCGTGTACCCCACCCCGCGCACCGTGCGGATAAGCGGGCGTGGAAACCCCCGGTCAATCTTATCGCGCAGGTAATGAATGTAGACCTCGACGACGTTGGAGGTCGCCTCTGAGTCGTAGCCCCAGACATGATCGGCGATGCGTTCCTTCGTCAGAACCCGGCCCGGCGCGCGCATCAGGTAGGCGAGTAACTGAAACTCCTTCGCCGTCAGATCAATCTCCTGGTCGCCCCGTTGCGCCGCGTGGCGGCTGAGATCAAGGGTCAGATCGCTGACCTGTAGTACCTCATCCGTCCCGTCGCTCGCGCGGCGTTCCAGGGCGCGGACACGGGCGTGTAATTCCGCCAGCGCGAACGGTTTGACGAGATAATCGTCCGCTCCCGCATCCAATCCCCGCACGCGATCCGGGACGGCGTCGCGCGCGGTGAGCATCAGGATCGGCGTCCGGACGGACCGTCGGCGCAATTTGCGGCAGACATCGAGGCCATCCATCCCCGGCAAGAGGATGTCCAGGACGATCAGATCGTATGCACCCGCCGCGCCGCGCGCCAGTCCCGATGGGCCGTCATAGGCCACATCAACGCGATGCCCGGCTTCGGCGAGGGTACGCTCGACCAGACGGGCGACACGCCCATCATCCTCAACCAGCAATACCTCCACAACTGCGCTCCTCCACACAACGATACCGGCGAAACCTGAATGCAGGCTTGGAAAAGTATAACGCGATTCCAATGCTTCTTTCAGGTTCGTGTGGCAGGATACCGATTGATGGCACGGGGCGGCGACGATGGCGCAAAGGAAACATGAAGAATACGAAGCCGATGCGACAAACCGATACTCAGCGATGGCAGCCACCCGTGCGCCCCGTCGAGGAGGTGCGGGAAACGAGCGGGCCAATCAGCAAGCACTTGCCGTGGCTCGTGGGCGTCCCGCGTGAGCCGGGGCGGCTCCCCGCCGCGATTATTCTGCCGGTGCGCCTCTTCCTCGGCATCACCTACCTCTATGCCGGTATCCAGAAGTTCACAGACCCGCAGTTCTTCAGCCCCACGGCGCCCGGATTCATCGGCGAGCAGATGCAGGGCTATGTGCGGGCCGGTTCACCGCTCTCGCCGCTCCTGACCTTCCTCGTCATTCCCCATGCCGCCGCCTTCGGCGCGCTGATCGCTTTCGGCGAGTTATTGATCGGCATCTCCGCATTGGCCGGGCTGCTAACGCGCGGCGGAGCGATCGCCGGGCTGGCGCTCAGTCTCATCTTTTACCTGACCGCCTCGTGGGCCGTGCATCCCTATTTCCTCGGCGGTGACTTGCCCTACGCGCTGCTGTGGCTGACATTCGCGCTCGCCGGGCCGGGGCCATACAGCCTCGATGACTATTTCTTCGGCCCGATCCTGCGCGGTCGGAGCCGAACCGCAGCGTTACCGAACGGGCCGCAGCCGCGTCGCGCCTCTTCACGATCACCGGCGCCATCCCCACAGCCGATGCTCTCGCGCCAACCCGTCCCCTCGGAGGCGATGACGCGCGCCGCCGTCCTACGGGGATTCGGCACGGCAGCGCTCCTCGCCGTCGGTGCGATGATTACGGGCGGCGTCGCGAAGTCCCGCACTCCGAATCAGGACTTCACGGACGCCTCCGCCTCCCTGTCGGCTGCTGGCGCCGCGCCCACCACGGCGCCGACCACTACAGCGCACGCAGCGGTGCCGACCGCGCCGGACGGGCAAGCGCCACCAGCGGCGGCTTCAGCCCC
>JALYUS010000371.1 GCA_030853625.1 Chloroflexota bacterium | reverse complement strand
GGTCGCTCGCCGCGCATGGCACGCGCTATGAAGCGACGCGGGTGCATCGCCAACCAGGGAGTAAACCGCCCCGTCGAATGATCGAAGAATCGAAAATCCCTTGACATCATCCATAGAATCTTCCCTCAAAGGGAAGGGGTGACTCATCGCGACATCGAGGTGTTCCTGTAACATTCGGACCTGCGGAGGCTCACCCCCCTTCCCTCAAAGGGAAGGGGCCGGGGGTTAGGGTTTCTGCTTGCCGTGGCGATGATTTCACCGCATGATGGTCAGCGAGTGATCGTCGCTATCGGGAGTAGGGATGCCAGCAACAACGCCACGGGCGCGCTATCGCGAAGTTTTACAGATCCTCGCGCGACATGGGTTCGGCTTCGCCGTCCGTCCGCGCGTCTGGCCGTTCGGCGGCGACTCCTACGACGCGCCCGAATCGGAGGCGATGCGTCGCCCGGCGGAGTTGCGGCAGGCGCTCGAAGAACTCGGCACGACATTCATCAAACTCGGCCAAATTCTCAGTACCCGCCCCGACTTGCTACCGCCCGCGTACATCGCGGAACTCCAGAAATTGCAGGACGCCGTCCCTGCCGCGCCGACCGCGCTGATCACCGAACGGATCGAGGAGCAACTGCGGCGCCCGGTTGAGGAACTCTTCACGGCGTTCGATCCTGTGCCGCTCGCCGCCGCCTCCATCGGCCAGGTGCATGCAGTCACGCTGCCCGGTGGGATTGACGCAGTCGTCAAGGTGCAGCGGCCCGGCGTGCGCGAGCAGGTGGCGCTCGATCTCCGCATTGCCACACAGATCGCGCACCTAATGGAAACGCGGCTACAGATCGAGGAGCGGACCGGCATTGATGTGCCCGCGCTCGTGGATGAGTTCGCCTGGACGCTCCGCAACGAGCTGGATTATCTGCGCGAAGCGAAGAACGCTGAAGTCTTTCAGCGCAATTTCGCCGATAATCCGCACGTCCGCGTCCCGGCGATCTGCTGGGAGTACACGACGACGCAGATCATCACAATGGAGCGGATGCACGGCCTGCGTATTGATGATGTCCCGGCGCTTGAAGCGGCGGGATACTCCCCGGCCCGGATCGCGGAGCAGAGCGCGCGTATCGTCCTGCAGGAGGTCTTCGCGGACGGCTTTTTCCACGCCGATCTTCATCCCGGCAACCTCTTCGTCCTCGAAGGCGGCGTGATCGGCGCGATTGATTTCGGGATGGTCGGCACGATTGATGAGGCGATGCGGACGAACCTCCTCTTTCTCTTGCTCGCCGTCGTCGGGCAGGATGCCGATCAGATCGCGCGCTACCTCTACCGGCTCGGCGTCGTTGGCGGCGCGCAGACGAACCACGCGCTCCTGCTCCGCGACATCCGGCGGCTGATGGCGCAGTATTACGGCGTCACGCTGGAAGAACTCGATGCGACGACACTACTGACCGACTTGCTCGCGCTGGTGCGGCGGCATCGCCTGCGCCTGCCGCCCGATCTCGCGCTGCTGATGAAGATGCTCGTGATGATTGAGGGATTGGGGCGGCGGCTCGATCCAACGTTCAATATCCTCGCGGTCGCGCAGCCATTCGGGCAGGAAGCAATCACGCGGCTGCTCGCCCCGGAGCGATTGTTTCGGCAGGCCCGGCAGGCGGCGATCCAATACGGCGAAATGGCGATGGAATTCCCCGGTCGGCTCGACCATCTTCTCACGCAGTTGGAGCAGGGCGAACTGGTGTTGCGCGCGGCGGAGCACGCAACCGGGCGCGCGGTGCATGCATTGCATGTCATTACGAACCGGATCATTCAGGCAATCGCTAGTGCGACGATCCTTCTCTCGCTCGTGCTCATCTTCATCACGATGCGCCGTGATGGTGGTGGCGATACTACTCTTCGCGTCGTCTTCTTCGCCGGAATCGGCGTCGCGATTCTGCTCGCGATCTGGTCGGTCATCTCGTTCTTGCGGTCTCGGCGGCTCTAATGTGGTAGCGTAGACGTCAGCCGACTACGCCGGGCGATCCTCCGCTGACCGCATGGCGGCGAAGGAGGGAAATATCCGCAGGTTGAGGTCGCCGACTGCGATTGCCTTGCTGTCGGCGTCGGTCGGCGCGCTGAGAGGCGTCGCGTCGCGCAGCCGGGCGAAGAGCGCGCCGAGCGGGTTGCGAGTGTCGGGGTCGAAGGGGCCATTCCCGACGCCGACGACCTGGAGCACCTGCGGCCAACTCCCCCAGGCGGCGCGATGATCCGGCTCAGGGCCACCGACGAAGTGAGCCAGATAGCGACCGAGCACAAAGACATAGACCTTCTGCACATGGAATCGCTTCGCGGCGCGCTCGTCGAAGCGGGCCAGCAGGTCGTCGGGGCCGTGGCGCTGCACCCACTCCAGGATCGCCGAGACCTGGCGATTGGCATGGAAGAAGTTGTCGCGCTGCCGTTGCCGCTCCTCGACCGAGCGTGCGAACGGATCCTGTGACTTCAGCTCAAAGACACCGAGCGTGCCAGTCTTGCGGTCAAAGATGAGGGCGTCGAGGTCGGTGCGCGCCTCGCCGCTCCGCTTCAGTTCAACCCGTCCCGCGCTCAGGACGAAACGCCTGTCACTGAAGAGTCGGTAGAGATCCTGCCGGAAGACCCCCTCGCGCAGAGAGGCGCTGTTGTGATACTCCTGCGCGTGGCGGCGGCGCAGTTCGCGCGCGAGGAAGATCAGCGGCTCGCCGAGTAGCCCGCGTGCCGACCAGACCACCCGCCCCTCGTCGAGACGGATCAGCGGCGGCGCGGCCCGACCTGGAAGGGCACTGTCGTAGGCGGCGTTGTCGCGATCGAGGATGAAGGGCTGAAGGGCACGCCCAATCGCCGACGGGTCGGTATCGAGCGCAGCGGCCAGCGCGGCGATCATGGCCCGTTCGTTCCGGAGCGTGGGCGTGTAATCACCGATGGACGCGCGATGATCGCGCTCGCGGTGCAGCCAGCCGATCAGCAACGCCAGGATAGCGGAGTATTGGCCGAAGGTCGCGCCGCCGATTGCCCCGTCGGCCGGGTAACTGTGCTGGCAGGAAAAGCGGGCAACATGGGCCTGACCGAGCTGGCGATAGTAGCGTTCGACGGTCGGGTCACTCGCGACATATTCCCCTGATTCAGGGAATGGCGCGCCTCCCTGGTCGAGGAGCGCACGTATTCGAGGACGTTCGACGAGGAGGGTCGCCAGACGTGGGGCGACCTGCCGTGTCACGTGTGCCGCCCACCAGTCGAAGTCAGCCCGCTCGCGCTGCTCGGTTGAGAGGTGTCGGCTCGTTGCCCAGGCAACGAAGGTGCGGGGAGCGCGCTGCTGCAGTTGCAGATGGCCCGACGCGCACTGCGCCAGTGCCAGACTGGCGAGCGCCAGCTGATCGCAGTCGGCGAGGAATCGCTCAGCCCAGGCGGCGAGCATTGCACGGTCGGCGGGAAGGTCGCCCCCCTCGTCGTCTTGCCGTTCCAGGCAGAGCCGCAGGGCGAGATTCCAACCCGGTCGCGCGTTCTGCGCAGGATCGTCGCCGAGCGCCATCGTATCCCCGGCGCGTAACAACGCGAGCAGCGCCCGCGCGCGACCGGGCAGCGTGGCGGCGACCCTGGCGCTGGTTTCTGCCAGCAACTGGCGGCAGTAGTCAATCTGCGTCATCGGCTATCGCTCACAAAACTATCCCTGAGAGTCGGCGCAGGTTCCGGCGGCTACCACACGGGGAAAAGGGCGCCTGAACCCGTCCCCCTCCCTTCTCACGACTGAGGACATGCCTTGATAATCGCTGCCTACGTAGAGGAAAAGGGGAGCGCGATGCGCGCTCCCCAACGACTGCTATTCGGTGATTACTCAGCGGCGGTCGGTGTCGCTTTGCCATTGAGGACGATGCCGTCCTTCTTGCCGGATGTCGTCTGCAAGCCCGGCAGTGACTTGATGAGGTCCGCGATATTGATCCCGCTGAGCGCTTCCACGAGGGCGGGCACTTGCGCGACCATCGTCGCGACATCGTTCGTCATCTTGCTCGCGGCGGAGCCGTCCGCACCCGTCGAGACGATGGTGACGGAATCAATCGCCTTCACCGATTCGCCCATCGCCCGCGCCAGTTCCGGCAGGCTGGTGAGGATTTTGTCGAGCACGGCGGCCTGGCTGTAGAGCGAGAAGGCATCGGCGCGCTTCTGCATCGCGTCCGCTTCGGCCTGCCCCTTTTGCCGGATAATGTCCGCTTCCGCTTCACCGGTGACACGAATAGCGGACGCCTGCCCTTCGGCTTCGAGTCGCAAACGGTTCTGCTCGGCGCCAGCGAGGGCCTCGATCTTTTGCTTTTCAATTTCGGCGGGTCGCAGGATCGTCGCGATCAGTTCGGACTCGCGTCGCTTGATTTCCGCCTGCTGCACGTCCGCCTCGCGCTGCTTGCGGACGAGTTCAACGTTCACCTGCTCGGCGACGACCTTCTGCTGTGCGATATTCGCCTCGATGTCGTACGCTTTGTCCGTTTGCGCCTGCTGTGCGCGGACGGTCTGCTCGTATTGCGCTTTTTTGAGGTTTAGGTCGCGGATCGCTTCGGCCTGCTTCGTTTCCGAGGCGGCGCGGGCAATCGTCGTCTCCTGATCTGCCATCGAACGGGCGACGGCGGCCTCCCGCACCGCTTGCGCTTTGCGAATCTCGGTGTCGCGCATCGCCTCGGCGGTCGCGATGTCCGCTTCCCGCTTGATGCGTGCGATGTCCGGGCGGCCCATGTTAGCGATGTATTCGTTGTCGTCGCGCAGATCGCGGATCGTGAACGAGATCACTTCGAGGCCCATCTTGTAGAGGTCATCCGCGACGCCAGAACGCACCTGCGCCGCGACCATCTCCGGCTCCTTGACGATGCTCTCGACGGTGAGCAGGCCCGTGATGCCGCGCAAATGGCCCTCCATCACGAGCCGGATCAGGCTCTGGCGCTCCTGCGGCGGCTTGGAAAGGAATTGTTCGGCAGCGGTGAGGATACTCTGTGGGTCGTTTTTGACCTTAATCTGCGAGACCGCCTCGACATTGAGCGCGACACCCTGCTTCGTGTACAACGCCTGCTGCGGCGCGACATCGAAGGACATTAGTTCGAGCGAGAGCCGTTTGGCGGTTTGGAGGAGCGGCCAGACGACCCGCCCGCCGCCATGCACGACCTTTGTGCCGCCGAAGCCGGAAACGATCAGCGCCTCATTCGGCCCGACCTTCTGGAACATGCTGGCGAGGATCGTCAATGTGAGAAACAAGGCAACAACGAGCAAAACGACGATGATAAAGATGGGGGTCATGGCGAATTTCCCTTTCCTACCCCGAACGCCGATATACCGCATCGGCGTTTGTGAGCCTCATTGAGACAGTGTCGGCGCCTCGGAGGCGGTTCCACCCGCGTCGAGCGCGGGCGCGGCATCACTTCCTTCACCGAGCGCATGCTGCCAGGTGTCCACGAAGGCGACACCGCGCTCATACTTGAGTACAACGACTTCCGTTCCGCGGAGGATCTCCTCGCCCGCGACACTGCGCGCGGCGGATGTCTGGGTCGAACCGGCGAGCGCGTACGTGATTTCGCCGGCGTAGCCAGGATAGATTGTGCTGGTGACGTGCGCCGCCGTGCCCGGCATGTGGTAGTCCGCTGCGAACACCTCTGTCTGGCCCCGCTCCAGGACGCGCGTGATGAAGAGCGCGACAACAGAACTGCCCCCGACGCCGGAGACGGTCGCCACGATCAGGCTCACCGCCCCGCCAAGCACGGTATAGTGGGAGATAAGGTAGCCAACGCCGCCGAACCAGGTAACAAACGTCATCACCGTCGTGAAATTCAGGTAGCCACTCGAAACGGTCGAGGCCTCCGTTGCGGAACCGCTGTGCGCCGTGCCGCCATGCCCGACCGCATGCGCCGCTCCGCCGTGACCGAGATGAAGCCCGCCGAGATGCCCCATGCCGAGAACGAGTGAGAGGACCGTCATAGCGAGGCCGACGAGAAAGCAGACGAGAAACAAGGACTCCATGTTCGTCCACTCCTGACGAAAGGCGAGGATGCATCATGCATCTCCGTTTATTATACGCCTCTGTCTATCCCTACGTTCCTCTCCTTGCGATCTGTTACGACGGCAATCGTCGCAGACTATCCGTGTTATACTGTCACAGCAGCGAGTGGCCGCGCGGACCTATCGCGCGAGGCGAAAGGACCCCACAGCATGTCCACGCCGCAGGAACCTGCCCCGAATAGAGGCCCCCTACAATCCAACCTGACTGTTGGGCGCGTGATGCTTTTCACGGCGGCGGCGCTCTTCGTTATCTTCCTCGCGAATGTGCTGTTGAAGGTGACGGACCTGCTCTTTCTCCTCCTGATCGGCATCTTACTCGCGACCGCGATTGACCCGCTCGCGCGCCGCTTGCGCGTGATGGGCTTGAACCGGCCCGCCAGCATCCTCAGCGTCTACTTACTGATCTTCGCGCTCTTTGGTGGTTTGATCGCCTTTATCATCCCGCCCATCGTCGCGCAGGCGACGGACTTTGCAACGAATCTGCCCCGCGTCGCCGATCATCTCGAACAGCGGTACGCGAGCAGTAACGTGGCGTGGATTCGGACTGCGGCGCGCGATGGCGCGACAAAGTTGCGCCAACTCTCGGACGCCCCTCCGGATGTCACGGGTGTGCTCAAAGAACAAGCGGTGAATGTCGTATCGAGCGTCTTCGGGGCGCTGCTTTCGATTGTCACCGTCCTGCTCATCTCGTTTTACTGGCTCAGTGAACGCGCGCTCATTCGTCGCGCCCTGCTCGGTTTCGTGCCCATGCACCGGCGGACGCGCGTGAACGATGTCTGGACGCACATCGAGACGAAACTGGGGCTCTGGTTTCGCGCGCAGTTGATCTTATGCGGCATCATCGGCGCCGCCGGTGCGGTCGGATACGGGGTGCTCGGTCTGGAATACTGGCCGCTGCTCGCGCTGATTGCCGGTGCGACAGAGATCATTCCGATTCTCGGCCCCTGGATCGGCGGCATACCAGCAGTGCTCGTCGCGCTCACCGATGGGCCGGTCAAGGCGCTGATCGTCGCCGTCTTTATCATCATTTTGCAGCAGATCGAAGGGAACATCCTCGTCCCGCGGATTCAAGGCGATGCGATCGGCCTCTCGCCCCTCACCGTCATCCTCGCTATCCTCGCCGGGACGAAGCTCGCCGGTCCGGTCGGCGGCATCCTTGCCGTGCCAATCTCAGCGATCATTCAGGTGCTCGTGCATGACTTACTGATCGCGCGCGAGACGGACGATCAGGATGATATTGACCGCATCCTCGCGACCGCCGATGCCGCCCAGGAGCGCGGGGAGAATCCTGCCGAGGCGGCATTCCGCCAGTTGCGCCGCATGCGGGCGATCCGGCGCGCCCATCATGAGGCCGCACCGGTAGATACGCTCATCATGGAATCGGAATCCGATCCGTCGGTGCGGATACCTGAAGACGAACTCGCCGGTCGGCACGACGATTAATGCCTTGAACGTACAGAACGCATGTGCGATACTTCCCGCAATCATTTGATGAGATGGGAGGAGCGGACATGGCGGTTCGGACAAGCATTGCGGCGCCGATGACGATCAGCCCCGACCGCGCGCGCGCCTTTCTGCTGCGCCGCCCCGGCGGGTTGTATGCATCCGGCGGTTTACCCGATCATCCGCTCCCACTCGTGCGGCAGATCGGCATTCTCCAGGTTGATCCGGTCAGCGTTGTCGCGGCGAATCACCACCTGATCGCCCGGACGCGCGTGCCCGGCTATCAGACCGCGCATCTGGACGACGCGCTCTACCGCGACCGGTCGCTCGTCGAAAACTTCCATAGTATCCACGCGATCCTGCCGATGGAGGACTGGCGCTTCTACGACCGTCGTCTCGGCCCGCCGACCCGCATGGAGGAGGCGCATCCGGAGATTATGCGTCAGGCGACGGAGCGGGTACTCGGTGTGATCCGCGAGTGTGGCCCGCGCGCCGCCCGCGACTTCATGGATGAGGATGACCGCACGCCGATGGAATACGGCTGGGGAACGACGCGACGCTCGCAGGTCGCGCTCCAGACACTCCTACGGCGCGGCTTTCTCATCGTTCACCACCGGGAAGGGACGCAGCGGTTCTATGAACTGACCGAGCGGATGCTGCCGCTCGCCGTGGACGCAACGCCCGTGACCGAAGCGGAACGCGCACTCCATTTCGCGCAGCGCGATCTGACCTACGCCGGGCTGGCGATGGGAACGGGCGGTATCCAGCCCGCAATTGCCGCCGGCGATGCCGTGCCGGTGACGATTGAAGGCCTCCGTGCGATCTTCTACCTTACGCTGGCGCACCGCGAACAACTTGCCTCGGTCATACCAGTCACGGAAGCGGAGCGCCGCGCGGTCATCCTCGCGCCGCTCGATCCATTCGTCTGGGATCGCAAGCGGCTCGCGGCGCTCTGGGACTTTGATTACCGATGGGAAGTCTACGTCCCGGCGGAGAAGCGGAAATACGGTCCGTACACGCTTCCGGTCCTCTGGGGCGACCGCTTTGTCGCGCGCCTCGATCCCTCATTGGATCGCAAGCGCCGCGTGTTGCGCATCAAGAATCTCTGGTTCGAGGATGATGCACCGCGCGATCCGGCACTGTTCACCGATCTCGCCGCCGAAATCGCCCGTTTCGCCGTCTTCCACGGTGATGCCGCCGTCGCGCTCGGCACGGTCTATCCCGTCACCCGCGACAAACGCCTCCGCGCCGCCCTCGCGCGTATCACGACCCTCGCGGCGATCGAAAGCGATTGAACCGCGAAGGCGCGAAGGACGCGAAGCGAGAAAGAAGAGAAAAAGGATTGGATCGAGGACGTATTCAAAGCCTGCCTCGCTCCTTATTTTTCGTTTACAACGCTCTTCCCTTCTTTGCGCTCTTTGCGTCCTTTGCGTCTTTGCGGTTCAATCGCTTCCTGCCTC
This sequence comes from Chloroflexota bacterium, assembly GCA_030853625.1. GTDB lineage: Bacteria > Chloroflexota > Chloroflexia > Thermomicrobiales > JALYUS01 > JALYUS01. The sequence continues at coordinate 197 of JALYUS010000371.1, read as the reverse complement.
CATCGGTGGCGGGAGGGGGACGGTTTCACCCGTGCCGAAGGAGGTTTCGGTGAGGGCGTGGAAGATGATGGCCCGGCCATAGCCGACGACGGTCCAGCGGCCGTCCATCCAGACGAGGGCGGTCACGTCGTCAATGCCGAGCAAGGGTACGTCGTTCGGGGTCGTCTCTTTGAGACGACGAAGCCAGATGGCGGGCG
>JALYUS010000367.1 GCA_030853625.1 Chloroflexota bacterium | reverse complement strand
GGTGGCGGGGCGCAAGCATTCGCTGACCCCGCGTTCCAGCAACTCTGGGCGAAGACCGATGCGAATCCGTCGGGCCACTCGTATGTCTGGGGACCCGCCCCGTTCACGCCGCCTGGACTGATGGAGAATTACAAAGACGCGCCGGGCGGCAAGCGGCTCGTGCAATACTTCGATAAGGCGCGGATGGAACTGAACGCATCGGGCGGGCCGGTGACGGCGGGCCTGCTCTCGGTCGAGTTGATCTCCGGTCGGCAGCAGAACGGCGACATGACGTTCGTGCAGCGTGACCCCGCGAAGGTGACGGTCGCCGGCGATCCGGACAACCCATTTCCGACCTTTGCTGACCTCGCCAAACTCCAGGGCGCCGAGCAGGACAACAGCGGCAGCGGCGCACCCGTCGCCACAATGGTCAATCCGAATGGCGCGGCGGGAACCTATGCGCCCGCGATGGATGATTCGCTCGCGAAGACGACCGGCTACGATGCGACGACGAAGCACAACATCCCGAAAGCGTTCCTTGACTTCCGCAACTCGCCTGACCTCGGCGGCATCCAGGCGATCGGCCTCGCGATCACTGAGCCGATCTGGGCGAATGTGAAAGTGAATGGCAAGATGGTTCCGGTGCTCGTGCAGGCGTTCGAGCGGCGTGTCCTCACCTACACCCCGGATAATCCGATCCTCTTCCGCGTCGAATACGGTAACATTGGCCGCGCCTACTACGCGTGGCGTTACCCAACACCCAGCGCCGCGCCGACCGACGGTACGCATGCAGTATCCGCGACAACCATGATGTTGCCGCCACCTGCCGCAGTTGCTCCGGCCTCTCCGCCGCGACCGCCCCAGCCCGTGGTCCGACCGGGATACTGATACCCTTTCACGATAGCGATGGCGTGAAAGAGTATCAGGTAGGACGTACGCAGTTGGAGTATTTTCGTGGTACGGGTGCCCTCTAGGCAGATTTCCCGCCTGCCTCTCCGCCCGAGAGGCAGGCGGGAAAGCCTTGTCTGTTAGTCTCGCACGGCACGGAGGTCGTGCGGGGCGCGTCAGACCGATGAAAGTCCGGTCCGCCGCCCCGATCCTGGTGGTGCGTGCGGCGACCGGTGGGCTGGAACGGCTCGTCGCCGACGCCCTGTATCAGGCCGGTCTGCCCGTTACGGGCGTCAATCCCCGCTAGGTCCGTGATTTTGCCCGCGCCACCGGGCGCTTGGCGAAGACCGACACGCTGGATGCACGCATCCTCGCTCACTTTGCTCAAGCGATCCGACCCACGCCCAATCCCGCGCCCGATCCCGCGCGGCACACCCTCGTCTCCCTGCTCACGCGTCGTCGCCAGGTCGTTGGCATCCTCACTGGTGAGCGCACCCGCCGGCTAATGGCGTCGTTCGCCGTCCCGTCGCGCATTGACACCCATCGCGTCTGGCTGAAGCAGGAGGTCGCCGCCCTCGATGCCGCCCTGCGCGCGGCGATTGAAGCGCGTCCCGCTTGGCGGGAGCATCTCGCCTTGTTGCAGAGCGTGCCAGGCGTCGGTGCGGTGCTGGCGGTGACGCTGGTGGCCGCCGTGCCTCCGTTGGGGCAACGCGGCCGCAAGGAGATCGCGGCGCTGGTCGGGAGGCACCGCTGGACCGGGACAGCGGGCAATGGCGCGTCAAACGGACGGTCTGGGGCGGACGCGGGCGGACGCGGGCGCTCTTGTCCATGGTGGCGCTGTCGGCGACGCGACACAATCCCGTCATCAAGGCGTTCGACGCGCGGCTGTGCGCGGCGGGAAAGGCGAAAAAAGTGGCACTCGTGGCGTGCATGCATACGCTTCTCACGATCCTCAACGCGATCCTTCATGATCGCATCCCGTGGTCACATCCGACGGCTACCCCTTGACACTCACCACCGTTGCTACCACCGCGAAAACGCCCCAACTGCGTACGTCCTAAAAGAGATGGGTTGTGCAATGCTGAATGGGGGTAGAACCGGAGACGCCGAATAGGAGCGTATTTGGGCTTGTGGCTGATCTGTGACTATTGGGCTATCAAGGTTCATTTGACGAATCAGCGCACTGCTGCGACGCTTGCCCTCCGGCGCTCGCACGCGCGGCGCGGTAGCCCGGAGTGATCGCCCATGCGGAAAGTCTACCATGTCCTCTTGACTG
>JALYUS010000263.1 GCA_030853625.1 Chloroflexota bacterium | reverse complement strand
CATCCTCCTTCCCGACCGTACCGACGACGAACCCGCTCTGCCCCGCTTCGCCGCGACGATCAATGATGTGATTGCCGCGCGCCGTGCCGGGCGCGTATGGAAACACAACGAAGATGCCGCGTTGCCTTCACCCACGAACGAGATGACGCAGGTGAAACTTGACGCTGAGAATCTGACCGTGACCGCCAATGCGGACACCCCGCTCGTCGGCCTCGCGGCAATCCTCAGAGCGCGCGGTTTCACCTGTGCGGTGTCGGAACGACCAGTCAGCGGTGACACGCGCACCGTCGGCGCTGCTGTGAGCGGCGACGATAATCGCGCCGCAGTCCGTGATGCCCTCCTCGCCGTCGAAACGACGCTCCATGACGGCCACCGGGCGCGCTTCGGCAGTAACGCGGTGAAAGATGTCGCGGGATATGACATGAAGCGGCTCTGGATCGGCAGCGGCACGGCCTTCGGCACGCTGAACCGAGTGACTCTCCGCCTCCTGCCCGCCCGTTCCTGACCACACAACGCGCGGTTTCATTTCCTTGACGTTGGATTTGCACCTCTTTCCCCGCCGCATCCGTGCTATGGGATAGGAAGCGGCGTGTTCGTCGTGGCGCGCGACAGCGGTTGCGTCGTCCATCATCTGTCCGAAGGAGGTAGACCCCATGCATACCGGCCCCTTCTGGTCTCCCGATCTCCGTGCGATCCCTCATGCGGCGCAGCGTCGTCGGCGTCAAGGGAACGCACGCACGTATCTCGGCGCGTTTCTCGGCATCCTGCTCGTCGGATTGCCCGGCTTGCTGATCCCGGCGAGCACGGTCACGACCGCGCAGGATGCCTCCGCACTCGACGGCATCCACAAGATTCAGCATGTCGTCATCATCATGCAGGAGAATCGTTCGTTCGATCACTATTTCGGCACCTTCCCCGGCGCGAACGGCATCCCGATGCAGAACGGTGTGCCGACCGTCTGCGTGCCGGACCCGCAGACAAATCAGTGCGTCGCGCCCTACCACGATGGCCAGGACAAGAACGCGGGCGGCCCGCACAGCGCGAGCAACGCGACCGCCGACATCAACGGCGGCGCGATGGACGGCTTCATCAAGGAAGCGGAGGGTGGCCGCCGCAACTGTGCGAACCCGACCGACCCCGCCTGCACGAATGGCAAGCAAACTGACGTGATGGGCTACAAGGACGCACGCGACATCCCGAACTACTGGCAGTACGCCCAGCAATTTGTGCTTCAAGATGCCATGTTCGAACCGAACGCCTCGTGGAGCCTGCCTGCACACCTCTTCACCGTCTCCGCCTGGTCCGCCAGGTGTGGCACCGCCGACCCGATGAGTTGCCAGAACGAACTGCAAAATCCCGATCGCCTCGCCCCGCAACGCCGCAACGCCCGCCCGGGCGCGGCGGGATCGGCCACGAAGCAGCCGAATTACGCATGGACGGACCTCACCTATCTCCTGTACAACGCGAACGTCAACTGGAAATACTACGTCGCGGACGGCACGCAGCCGGACTGCGCGGACGACGCGATGACCTGCGCCCCGAAGCCGCAGAATGCCGGGACGCCGGAAATCTGGAACCCGCTTCCCTGGTTCGAAACCGTCAAGCAGGACGGCCAACTCGGCAATGTCCAGGACCTCACGCACTTCTATGACGACGCCCAGAACGGCAATCTGCCCGCCGTCTCATGGATAACGCCGAACGGCAAGAATAGCGAGCACCCACCGGCGCTCGTCAGCGATGGGCAGGCATATACGACCGGCCTGATCAATGCGATCATGCAGGGGCCGAACTGGAACAGCACGGCGATCTTCCTCACCTGGGATGACTGGGGTGGCTTCTACGATCACGTCACGCCGCCGAGTGTGGATCCGAACGGCTACGGCCTGCGCGTGCCCGGTATCGTCATCAGCCCCTACGCGAAGCAGGGCATGATTGACCATCAGACGCTCAGTTTCGATGGCTACCTGAAGTTCATCGAGGATGATTTCCTCGGCGGGCAGCGGCTTGATCCCGCGAACGACGGCCGCCCCGACCCGCGCCCGACGGTGCGTGAGAACGTCTCGATCCTCGGCGATCTGTCGCAGGACTTTGACTTCACGCAATCGCCACGCCCGCCACTCGTCCTACCGCCCAACCCGCCACCCGGCCCCGCTTCCGTGGGATAGAGAACCCTCACCCCCGGCCCCTCTCCATTGCGATGGAGAGGGGCGCCTCATCTACAGGTTTTCTTGCAGTGGATGGAATTCAGCGACTACCTCGATGAGGCCGACGATGTTGCTGTTGAATTCAGGCAGGTCTTCAGCAGGAATCCAATATTCCTCATGCACTCTGCCGCCAACGGTCTGGACTTCATAGCGGCGGAGATATGCCGCTCGGACGCGGAAACGGGTGACATAGTCGATGGATGTCCCGCGTGCGTTCCATTCTTCTCCACCAATGGATGTCTGACGTATCCACCGACACGCAGTACGAAGGGAATCGTACTGCGTGTCGGTAGGCTATCTCGAATGGTCCTTCGTTATGCGGGCGCAGGGAAACTCACCAGCCCTGCTGCCGCTGGAACATCAGGGGCATAGACGATTCGGTTCGTCTCGTCGTACGCCACCGCGTGGCTGCTCGGCGTCGTTGGCACGTTCGTGATGAACGTCACCGGATTGCTTCCGCTGAAGATCCCCATCTGCCCGCCACGGTAGAAGCCCGACGCCGCGAAGAAGTACCGGTTCGCCTTGGCATCGTAAATCGCCGAGTCGCCCTCTCCCACCTGGTCGAACGTTCCGACCGTCTTGCCTGCCGTCAAGTCGAAGATCACCGTCTGCGGCGTCGCCTTGTTGCTACATCCCAGGAGCGCCAGGTTCGTTGTCGGGTTGATCGCCAGCCCGTTCGGATTGCACGGCACACCCACATCGAGTTTCGCTACCAACACATCCCGCGTCGGATCAAAACGGAAGACGACGTTGCCCCCTGAGCCGGTCATATACATCATCCCATCGCCCGGGTTGTAACGCGGCTGCTCCAGCGCGTTGCCCAATCCCGCAATCTGCTTGATGATCGTGTTGTTCACGGCGTCAATCACCGTCACGAACTCGTCATCGCTGTTCGCGACGTAGAGTTTCTTCTCCTTCGGATCGAAGTCCATCTCGTCTGCCCGCTTCTTGCCCCCGGTGTTCAGTTTCGCGAGCACGGTATCGTACGTCGGCGACGACACATTAATGTCAATGATGGCGATCTCGCTGTTGTTGTTGGCAACGAACAACTTGTTAACATTCTTCGCCACGGTCAGACCGTTTGCTCCTGCCCCGACATCTATCGTGCGCAGGTACTTGGCGGTGGGCGTCGCAATATCGAAGACATCCACACCAGTATCGGTCCGATCCGCGACGTAGAGCAAATGCGCCTGCTGATCAATGTCGAGGATGTCGAAACTCCCCGTTTTCCCCGCGATCGGCGGGATAGCAATATGTGTGAGGGAAACTTGCGTCGTATTCGCCGCAACGATCGGCAACGTCGTCGCGGTTGGTACGACCGTCGCACACTTGGGGGTTTCATCGCCGAGGCGGGTGATGAAATGACAATCGGTCGCGGTAACGGCGGATGAGACGACGAACCCTGCGAGGAGAAGCGAAACGACAGACACACTGACCC
>JALYUS010000240.1 GCA_030853625.1 Chloroflexota bacterium | reverse complement strand
CGCGCGGCGCTCGATGTGCTGCGCGCGGTCGCGACCTTCGAGGATGTGGCGCTCCCCGATTTCCCCTATAGCCCCGTGACCGAGACGATCCTGCGGGCGGAGGCGGCGAGCGCCTTCGACGAATTCATGGCGAGCGGCAAACTCTCCGCACTCGCTGCGACCGAGACGCACGTCGCGCCCCTCGCCTACCGCTCCGTTGCGGCGAAGGACTACATCAATGCCCTGCGTATCCGCCGCAAGATCGTCCGCGCGGTGGATGCGCTCTTCGCTCAGTACGACGCGATTGTTTGTCCGACAACGAACGCCGTCGCCAGCCCGATCACGATCCAATTCAGCGAGTACTTCAAGACCGCAACGGGCCGTCGCCCCGCCATCGGCGCGGTCGGCAATGTCGCGGGACTCCCGGCGATCAGCGTGCCGAGCGGCTTCGGCGAGCGCGGCTTACCGACCGCCATCCAGTTCGTTGGCCGCGTCGGCGCCGAGAACGCGATCCTCGCCGTTGCGCGGGCATATCAGGCGCGGACTGATTGGCATACGAAGCGACCGGAGATTTCCTAACCCCCCAGCCCCCTTCCCTCGGAGGGAAAGGGGAGATGTAGGGGCGCATAGCATGCGCCCTCTCGATTGGGCAGGGCGATGAAAGATCGGCACGGCATTGCGATGAGTCATCCTTTCCCTTCGAGGGAGGGGGCCGGGGGTAGGATGAAAGTTACCGAAATTGAACGGATTACTGTGGATGTGCCGTTTGTGCCGCGCGTGCGGCCCTGGAACGCGCTGCTCGTCGGGCAGTGGCGCGTCTCGGAGATCACGCGCGTCGTGACGGATGCGGGCTTTGTCGGCTACGGCGAGACGCTGCCACACTACACCTGGGGGCAGGTGACGGATGCGGCGGTGGAACGGGTGCGCGGCAGGAATCCGGCGGATTTCCTCGGCGACGACTCGCTCGGCGCGGGGTTGCAGATGGCACTCTATGATGTCGTCGGCAAGGCGCTCGGTGTACCCGCGTACCGGCTCTTCAATCTGCCAAAGGTGCGCGAGTGGTGCCCGATCGCCTGGTGGAACACGAAGATGGGGCCGGAGGACCTCGCGGAAGAGGCGAAAGATGCCGTCGCGGCGGGTTATACCGCACATAAGTTCAAGGTGCGGCCATGGATTGACATTTATGCGCAAGTCGAGGCCGTCAGCGCCGTGACGCCGCCGCACTACCGGATTGATGTGGACTGGAACGAGATGCTGCTCAACGCGGGGAACGCTGCGCCAGTTCTTACGGAATTGGACAAATACGAGCGCATCGCCATCTACGAGTCGCCGTTGCCGCACCTCGATCTGGAGGGATACCGGCACCTGCGCGGGAAGATCACGCACCCACTGGCGGTCCACTTCCCGAACGGCTACGGTGGGCCGTCCTTCGCGCGGGTCGCGCAGGCGGAGTCGTGCGACGGTTTTGTCCTCAGCGGGGGCGTCAGCAGCGTGCTCCGGGCGGGGTTGCTCGCGGGGGCGTTCAACAAGCCGTTCTGGTTGCAACTCGTCGGCACCGGACTGACGACGGCGCTCGCGGCGCATCTGGGCGCGGTGCTGCCCGGTGCGCAGTGGCCCGCCGTTACCTGCCTGAACAACTACAGCGACGACTTGCTCGCCGAACCGCTGACGATCAGCGGCGGCCATCTTCGCGTGCCGGAAGCGCCCGGACTCGGCATTGCGATTGACGAGGACGCGCTTTCCCGTTTCCGCATGGAACCGCCATATGCAATTGCCTATCCGCGCCAATTGCTCTCGGTCGTCTGGCCCGGCGGGCGCGTGATGCACTACGCGACGATGCAGCAATGCTGGAACGACTTCCTCGCCGGCAACCAGCCCGTGCAGGAACGCGGTGTAAAAATGGTCGCGACGCCGGACGATGGCTCGCGCACATGGGATGCTCTGTACACACGTGCCACACAAGCGCCCGTGCGGGACCAACAGTAGCGATATGTGCCGTCATCGGTCGAAGGTGAGCGATTCGGCCTCTTCGAGCAGCCACGTATCCAACTTGCGCCCAACGATGTAGGGATGCACCGCGCAGGTCAGCGGGCGATCGTTCGCCGCGATGATCCGTTCGCTCTCCGCCGCGCGATCCGTCCAGACGCGATCAATCAGCGTAACCGGATCGGTGCGTGCAATCTCTTCGTCGGACAGCGCGAGATGTTCCGCCCAGAGCGATCGCCGCACTGCGCGTGTGAGGTCTCTATCGCGGATCACGGCGTTGATCTGGCTGTTGAGGATCATGCCGCGATTATTCAGGTTTGCCGAACCGACCGTCAGCCATTCGTCGTCAATGATCCCGACTTTGGCATGGATATAGATCGGCCGATACGTGAATGGATACTTGCCTGCGTCCGGGCCGGACGCATAGAGCGAGTAGGCAGCGAAGATCCCGCGCCCATTATCCGCCTCGCGGAGTTTTTCGACATGGTCATCGTTATCCCACTTGCCGTCGTGCGCGTTCGCGGGCAGGACGAGGACGATACGGAAGGGTCCGGCATGCTTCCGGTTCATCGCCGCGATCAGCGCGTCCACGATGTCGGGCGACCAGAGATATTGGTTCTCCAGATAGATGAGCCGCTCCGCGCGCTGGATCGCATGGAGATAGGCGTGGTAAATCCCATACTCGCCCCGTGGCGCGAACGGATAGGTGTTTTTTCTGATCGTGCGCACGATTTGAACGGGCGTCTGCCACGACGGATCGCAGACTGGCGCGCGGCGCGGAAGATCGCCGTCCCCCGTCGTCACCTGCCACCGCTGATGAAAGGTCTGCTCAACATCGGCGACAGCCTCCCCCTCGATGCGCACCTGCACATCATGCCAATTGGGGCCGTGCCGCAGGGGATGCTGCCGCGTATCCCAGCGATCACCTCCCAGGGTCGTCAGGTCCATACCGCCGACAAAGGCGACCTGGCCATCCACGATCACCACCTTTTGATGGTGGCAGTAGCCGACGCGCGCGGTTTCGTCGAGCGCGCACTGAATATCGCCGCTCGCCTCTTCGATAAAGAGGTCTCGCGCCTGCTCCACGATCCGCTTTGTTGGCTGCAAGACAGCCGGGGCGCCACACCATAAAAGGACGCGTACGGGGATGCGCTGTGCCGCCTCGGTGAGCAGCGTCAGCAGTTGCGTCTCGATCAAATCGGCGTCATTACGGCGCAAGAGCGGAAATCGGGGCGTCAACGACCAGTCGCTGATATAGATGTAGTGCTGCGCCTGCGCCAGCGCCGCGTGGAGCGCGGTGAAAAACTCCTCCCCGTCAATCAGCGGCGTGATGCGATTCGCGCGGCGCGGTGGCATGCTCCCGGGGAACCAGCGGTCGTCATCGCCCCACCATGTCTCCCGCGCTCGGCGCATCGTCGCCGCGTCCACCCTGCCACGCCGGAGCGTGCGATGATGCCGAACGCGGTGCAGCGGGGCGATAGCGCGATGAACCTGCCGACGGAAATTCGCGAGCGGTTCAAATACCGACATGCATCGGCCTCCTTCTATTTTTATTCATACGGTGCCACCACGGCAGGTGTGCGCCTTCAATGTCACAAGAGACATGGTCATCGTCCACTCATGGGAGGCGCTGATCCCGGCGGCGATTGAAGGTAAACCCGCCACCGAGCACAATGAGCGCCACAACGACGATGACCAGAAGCACGGTAATGCCGTGCGGCCTTCCGCTCGTGGTTTGGCTACCCGCCGGCAGATTCGCCGACCCTCCCGCGATCGTTGGCTGGAGCGTTGCCGCCGTAACGCCGGGGGCCACCGCACTGCTCACGGCCCCGCCGGTCAGCGGCGTCGGTGTCTGTGCCATCACACCAATCGAGCATGCGCCCGACGTAATGGCGACAATCAACAGCGTGGCACAGATCGAACGCCGTACGCGCGATGGAGCGGTCACGATATGCATATAGCCCCTCCCATTCGGCTGATCTCTCAACACACCCAGAGGATATGCATTGCACGCCGGGTGCCAGCCCGACGCAGGGCGAGATGCGTGGGCGCGCTACGTCCGGTCTGACCTGTCTCCCATTCCCCGTCACACATGGGATCAGGAGTGGCCGCCTGCGCATCACCGGGTCTTCTGGAACAATAAACGGCGCCGCGCAGGCGACTTCCCCGGCCCCAATGCGCGAAGGGGAACAGGAGATCAGGCCGCTAGCGACGCGGGACTGGCGCGGGGGCGGGCGTAACGCCGGGCAGCACGCCGCCCGACCGTAGTTGGGGTGGCAGCGGCTTCGGCATGCTGCCCGGTATCACGCCACCCGGTCGTGGCGTCGGGGCCGGATTCGGCTTGACGACGTACAATTCGAATGCGCCAATCGAGCAGGTGGCATTCCCGGCCACGCCATTGCCGCGCGGAAAGCCACGCTCGTCCATGCTCCCCGCGCCCGTACCGGTCGGCGGGAGGGGCGCGGTGCAGATAGCAGGATCGCCGTGGTTGAAAGCGGGGCTGCTCGTGGTAATCGCGCGGGTGAGGGCGTGGGCGCCATCTGGCAGCAGTGTCGCGGTCGTGCCGCCATTGTCCATGAGCGCGTCGAGCAGGGGGTTCTGGCCGGTGCTGTCACCGGGGTGATTGAAGATGAGGGCGCCGGGGTTCCCGATCAGGTTATGCCCACGATCCTGGAGCGTCGAGCCACTGCCGAATTCAACGACATCGGGCGTGGACAGGGTCGGATTAAGCGCGACAATCGTATTGCCGATGGAGAGCGTGCTAAAGTCGAGAGAGATGCCGCCGCCGCTCATCGCGGCGTTGCCGCTAAGGGTGCTATTGGTCACCGTCAGTGTGTCGTTGTTGGTGGCGTGAATGGCGCCACCATGATCGGTGGGCGCGCTATTGTTGGAAAACGTGCTATTGACGACGGTACAGGCGTCGAATTCGGCATAGATCCCGCCGCCGCCGGTCCCGAACGCCCCAGCGCCTCCGGTACCGGCGGCGTTCCCATCGAAGGTGCTATTGACGACAGTCAATGCACTGGTCGTCAGGATGCCGCCACCTCTGCCGGTCTTGGCGATGTTATTCTTGAAGCGGCTGTTCGTCACCGTTGATGGGCTTTGAACGATAATGGCGCCAGCGTCACCGCCCGACGTATTGCCGTCGAAGACGCTATTCGTCACGGTCAGCGTGCCGCCGCTCAGCGTCTCAATGGCACCGGCGCCGCCAGCGGAACTCGTTACAGAGTTGTTGGTGAATGTGCTGCCGCTTATCGTCACTACCCCAACATTGCTGAAAATCGCACCGCCGCTGTCAGCCGCAGTGTTGTTGAAAAAGGTGCTGTTCGCGATATTGAGGACGCCGCTGGTTTTATTGT
>JALYUS010000227.1 GCA_030853625.1 Chloroflexota bacterium | reverse complement strand
GTCTTGAACTGCGGGGCCGCGTATGACGATGCCGCCTGAATCGTCGCCATCCCGACGAGGGAAACCAGAAGCGCACAGGTCGCCGTCAGTGCCAGTTTTCGCCGCATTCCTCACTCGTCCTTCCATTGAAACGGCCCCGCCGTGCCATTTGGAGGCGTTTGCGTGCCGCTGCCACCATGACTGTAACAGACTGCACGGCAACGATGGATGTGTCAAATTGCCTTCGGACCTAACCCATCTTCGCGTACCATAGGTGAAATGTGTCGGCATGACGGGTAAGGAGATAGGCATGAACGCGGCAATCACGCTGGAAGCGACGGTAATACGCGTCTTGATCGGGCTGCATCCGCTTGTCCCGCTGGCGGAAAAGCAGGCCTCACCGGACGGGCAGTATCTCGTTTCGACGCGCGTCCACGAAGTGCGCGCGACGCTCGAAGGGTTGGCGGGGGACCGACATGCGGGGTTCACACGCCGCGCTGATGCCCGCGTGCCACGGTACCCGCGCGGCACGGAGATTCACAACAGTCGGCACGTCTCGATTGTCTCTGAGGAGGAGTTGGCCCGGATCGCGGCAAACATGGGCGTGCCGGTGATCGAGCCGGAATGGCTTGGCGCGAATCTCGTTCTCGGTGGCGTCCCGAACCTCTCGTCGCTACCGCCGATGACGCGCATCTCTTTCCCTGAACTGGCAACGATAGCCCTTGAGGGCGAGAATCATCCATGCGTGTATCCCGGCAAAGCGATTCAGAGCCGCTATCCGGACCGGCCGGAAATAGGCAAGCAGTTTCCTCGCGCGGCCTATCATGTACGCGGCGTGGTCGGCTGGGTGGAGCGTGCGGGAATGATCCGCGAGGGTGACATCGCCCGCATTGATGTGCCGGAGCAAACCCTCTATCGCGTGCCAGAGCTGGCGAAACGATAGATCGCTTTACTGGCTCAACGGATGCCACCCAATGTCGGCGACGTGTCAGTTCAGGCCAATCAGGACGATTATGATGCCGCCCGCGCGTAGACGACCAGACTGCCCGCATATTCTCCTCGTGTCCGGTCAAAGGCAGTGCTGGAATCACAGGTAATCAAGTTGAGATGCGTCTCGGCTGTCGGGCCGAAGAGACGGTCGAGTGGCACGTCGGCACGGGTGTAGGCTTCCGATGCGGTCACGACAAACGGGCGTTCCACGCCATCGTCGCCGACGACGATGATTTGATCGCCGCTTACCAGCTTGCGAAGGTCCCAAAAGACCGCTTTTCCGGTCGTCGAATCCACATGCCCATCAACCACCGCATTCCCCGGCGCACCTGGTCGGACGCCGAGATCGTACCAAGCGGTATCGTTGAAATCCTTCGGTACGTCCATCGCACCGTCCGGCGTCTGTCCAACGTCTTCCACAGCGGCATCCACGTTGATTGCGGGGATTTTGAGCCGAACCGGTTGCCCAACATGCGGTTGTGCAGACACAGGCGCGGATACACCGCCGTCCAGCCGCCGGATGAATGTCCGTGGCGGAGAAGGCGGCGTGGCCGTAGCGGGCGGGGGGCTTGCGGCTTCAACGATTCCCCCGGCGGGGCCTGCTATGTGGGTGAATGCTCCGAAGAGGAGGGTGAGCGCGAACGTGATGCGAACGATCCATGCGCGAGCGTGACTGATCGAATAAAAGGGGTCCATGCGATTCATGTGCCTCAACCTGATCTATCCCATGGGGTTTTCACACCGCCGATTCATGCACCCAGTATCTATCATACCCAACGAGATGTGCGATGGTGAAGAGAGGCCGTGGAAGAATTACTTCCACGGCCTGGAAACTCAGACGATGCCCATAAAAACCTGGTGCGTCTTTTATCCGTCGCCGAGGCGGCGAATAAAGGCGGACTCACCACCACCACCGGTGCGCGGTGGCGCGCTCGGAACGGGTGCAGCCGTCGGCGCGGGTGCTGGTGCGCTGGTTGGCGCCTGAAGGAAGGGAGTGACGATGGCGAGCACTTCGTCCGGGGTGCGACCCTTCGCTACCGCGTCCGGCGCTGCCACCATCCCTGCCATGTCCCGGAAGATCGAGGCGTGCTCCCCTTCCACCGCGT
>JALYUS010000183.1 GCA_030853625.1 Chloroflexota bacterium | reverse complement strand
GCGGAAACGCTCCAGATTCATGCATTGATAACCGTGTACGTAGCGCACTTCGGCGCGTGTTCGCCCGGTAATACGTTCCTGTAAATCACTCATTGTCGGTCCCCATCTCTTCGAACGGTACATTTTCACAGACGAAGGTGAGTTTCCGGGACATTCCATGCCCCTTCACATCCGCCATCCACGAGGTAAGACCGCTGTTGTGAATTATCCGAGATCATTATCTCCAGCATAGCAGCAACGTCCAGATGTACGTACACTGAGATTTGCCGTCACGGCTGAAGTCTTATGGGAGTAAACTTTATGCGGTTGCATTGACAGTGTTTCTTCATCATACCGATCATTGTCACAGGGGCGGAGAGTGTGGTGTTAAGGGAGTGTGACGGGTGGAGCGGTGGTGTGGCGGGCGAAGGGAAGCGTGGGGACGTGCAGCAGGCGGCGATGGTCGAAGCCGAGATCGAGCGCCCGATAGTGGGGCAATTGCCTTCCTTTAACATCGTCTTCCAGCGGTACTACAGCCGTGTCTTCGCCATCCTGACGCGGATTGTCGGCCCGGATGAGGCGGATGATCTAGCGCAGGAGACGTTTCTCCGCTTCCACGACCGGCCGCCGGTGCGCCGGACGGATGATGAGGAGGCGATTGGCGCGTGGCTCTACCGGGTGGCGACGAATCTCGGCTTCAACGCGATCCGCACCCGCAACCGGCGCACGGCGCGCGAGGAGCGGGTAACGCGAGCGGAATTACCGCTCCAGCGACCGCTTGACCCCGAACATGAGGCGGTGCGGCGCGAGGAACGCGCGCTCGTGCAGTCCGTCCTCGTGGCAATGCCCGAACGAGCGCGGGCCGTGTTGACGCTCCGGCAGGCGGGCTGCTCCTACGCCGAGATTGCTGCGGCGGTCGGCATCGCGCCCGGTTCGGTTGGCACGACGCTGGTACGTGCGGAGGCGCTTTTCCGGCAACGGTATGAGGCGGTTACAAACCGCCGGTTAGCAGGTGCGTGATGGACAGATGGATGAATGAGGGGGCAATGCAACCGATTGATGATGGCATGCTCCGGGCGTATCTCGATGGCGATCCGGTGCTGGATGGCGGCGCGCGCAGCCGGATCGCGGTGGCGCTGGTCGAGCAACCCACGCTCGCCGAACGGCTGACGATCCTCCGCACAGAGGCCAATTGCATCGCTGCCACGTTCGCTCCTTTCGCCATGCCCGAACCCGATAGCGCGCACCGCGAACGTGCGTACCGCCGCATCCAGACACGCCTGACGACCGACCACCGCACGAGTTTTGTGACAACGATCAAGGAGAGGTTTGCCGACATGAGAACGTACAATCGTCCCGCCCGCGTCCGCCGTTTCGCTTTATTCGGCTCGTTGGGCGCCGTCGCGCTCGTTCTGCTGTTAGTTTTCGCGCCGGTCGGGAACATCGTCAGCGCCGCGCTCGATCAGTTCCGCTACCAGCCGACGCAATTCGCCGTCATCACGCTCAATACCAGTCAGTTCTCACAGATCATGGGCAGCGGATCGAGCGGCACGCCGACGGCGCCACAGATCAACGGATCGCTCCTCGGTTCCGCGCCGACCGCGACGGGGAGCAAGGCCACCGGTTCGCTGGCCGGGCAGGATCCGCAGAAACTGATGCAGCAACTCGCCAAATACGTGACGCTCACCTCATCCATCGGGCAGGGGCAGTTGCCCGGACGCCCGGTGCAGAACGCGGCCGCCGCGCAGGCAGCTGTCGGGCGTGCGGTCTCCGCCCCCACGCATCTGCCGTCGGGTGTCGCGAATACCCCGCAATACTACGTCGCCGATCATCAGACGACGGACGCAACGCTCCATCTGAATGAGATCCGCCCCGCCCTCACCGCAACGGGGATGGGTAGCCTGCTTCCGCTCGCGGGGGACAGCGCGACCGTCCATCTGGATACACCCGCCGCCTCGATTATTTCCTATGGCTTCAATCCGATACTACTACTGAGCGGCACGGCGAAGAGTCAGACAGGCGTCGCGGTGATCGCGATGGGTTCGCCGACGATTGATGTCAATGGTCTCGATGTCGCCGGTATCGTCAGCACGATCAGCGCGCTGCCGAACATGCCGCCCGAATTCGTTGCTGAACTGCAAAAGGCGGATCTCCAGCACACGTTGATCGTCCCGGTCACGGATCAGCAGGTGGTGAAGAACGGCACGATCAACGGCGCGCCGAGTACGACAATCAGCCAGAAGGACGGCAGCATGTCCGTTGTTCTCTGGATTACCAAAGATAAGGTACTCCATGTCGCAGCCGGTACGTACGGGCCGAGCGAGATGGAGCAGGTTGCGGCGTCCGTCAAGTAACCTCACCCCGACCCCTCTCCGTCAAGCGGAGAGGGGTGACTCTTTGCGATGCCGTGGTATTCCCCAAACATCCCGCTCTCACAGAGGTCAACTCCCCCTCTCCATCACGTGGAAAGGGGGCCGGGGGTGAGGTTCTTCGCAGAAGGTGTACTATTCCTGAAGGTGCGATAGCGACGATCAGAGAGCAGGGTACCGAACCGATGGCACAGACGATCATTTCTCCCGTTGATGCACCGGCATCCGCGCCCGCCCCGGCGATCCTCCGCCCGGAGGAGGTCGCCTTTCTTCACGCGGACGGTCATTTCGATCCCGCCGTGCCCGCCGTCGAGACACGCGAGTTGTGCAAGGAGTACGGCGCGAAAGTGGCCGTGGAATCGCTGACGCTGACCGTGCGGCAGGGCGAGGTCTTCGGCTTCCTCGGGCCGAACGGCGCGGGGAAGAGCACGACGATGAAGATGCTGATGGGTCTCGTCTTCCCGACGAGCGGCGCGATGGGGCTGCTTGGGCGACCGATCGGTGATGTGGCCGTCAAGCGGCGCGTTGGCTTCCTGCCGGAGCAGTTCCGCTTCTACGAGTGGATGCAGGCAGGCGAGTTTCTCGATTTCCATGGCCAACTCTACGGGATGCGTGCGGCGGTGCGGCGGCGGCGCATCCCGGAGGTGCTCGAACTCGTCGGGCTGGAGGGCGAGGGGCGCAATCGCCTCAAGACCTTCTCGAAAGGGATGCTCCAGCGCATCGGCCTCGCGCAGGCGGTGATGAATAATCCGGCGCTCGTCTTTCTCGATGAACCAACGAGCGCGCTCGATCCGGTCGGGCGGCGCGAGGTGCGCGACGTGATCGGCCGCTTCCGTAGCCAGGGAATGACCGTCTTCCTTAACTCGCATATCCTCTCAGAAGTCGAGCAAGTCTGTGACCGTTGCGCGATCATTGATCGCGGCCGCGTCGTCCGAATTGGCACGATGCGGGAACTGCTCGCCGAAGACCTGACGGTGGACATCACGCTGGACGGCATCGCACCGGGAGTCTGGAATGCGCTCCGCCCGGAGATGACGCTGATCGGGACGACGGAGCGTACGCTGACGCTCCGCGTGCCGGACGAGGAGCATATTCCGCCACTGGTGGACCGTCTCGTAGCGGCGGGCGCGAAGGTCTATGCCGTCGCGCCACACCACCGCACACTGGAGGATGTTTTCATGGAGGCAATTGGCATGCCAGATGGCGCGGCGCATGGGCTGGAACGCGACGATGCCGCAATGGAAGGGCAGGCGTAATGGCGACCGCAACACGCACCCTCGCGCCCACCCGCTCCCTTGATGCGTTCGGCAGTCTCCGGCGTATCTGGCTCCTCTCGCGCATGACCTTCCGCGAGGCGGTGCGCAAGAAGATGATCTGGGCAGTCTTCCTGCTCACTGCGCTTTTCGTCGCTTTCTACGGTTGGGGCGTCTACCGCTTCAAGCAGACGTGGGACGCGCGACAGGCGGCGCGCAGTTTCCGTTTCCCGATCACCTTCAATCAGGCAGTGGACCTTAACATGGCGATCGCGCTCTTTATCGTCTTCTTCCTCGCCGCCGTGATGGGCATCTTCGCCGCGATCGGCACCATCGCGGGTGAAGTGGACGGCGGGACGTTCCAGGCGATCCTGCCGAAGCCGATCCGCCGCTGGGAAGTCGTGCTCGGCAAGTGGGTCGGCTACGCATTGATGCTCGCCCTCTATGTCGGCGTGGTGATGGCGGCGGTCGCCACTGAGGTTGGGGTGATTACCGGACACGTCCCGGCGGGAACCGTGAAGGCGTCGCTCGTCGTCATTATCGCGACGTGGTGGCTCCTCTCACTGACGATACTCGGCAGCACGATCTTTGCGACGATGGCAAACGGTATCGTCTGTTACATGTTCTACGCCTTCGGTCTCGCCGCGACGATCGTTGAATCCATGGGGCAAGTATTCCAGGTTCATTCGATGGAGAACGCGGGACTCTTCCTTTCCCTCGTCTTCCCCTCACAGCGTATTTACAACTTCGCGAACTACCTGATTCAACCGGCGACGAACATCTCGTTCGG
>JALYUS010000152.1 GCA_030853625.1 Chloroflexota bacterium | reverse complement strand
CCGGCAACTACGAACTGCCGCTCGGTATCACGCTGCGCGAACTCGTCGCGCATGGCGGCGGCGTGCGCGAGGGCCGCAACGTCAAGGCGGTCATCCCCGGCGGCAGTTCGGCGGCGATCCTCCCCGCCGCCCTGCCGGATGGACGCAACGTGATGGACCTCGTAATGGACTTCGACGCCTGCCGCGCGGCGGGTTCGATGCTCGGCTCCGGCGCGGTGATGGTGCTCGATGAGACAGTCTGTATGGCCTGCGCCGTAACGCGCTTCATCGAGTTTTATCAGCATGAGTCGTGCGGCAAATGCACGCCCTGCCGCGAGGGCACGATCTGGATGCTGAAAATCCTCGAACGCGTCACCGGCGCGGGCGGTACGGAAGCGGATTTGTTCCTCGTCAACGATCTCGCCAGCCACATCCCCGGCCGCTCTCTCTGCCTCCTGGGCGATTCCGCCGCCGCCCCGCTGATGTCCGCTATGAAGCACTTCCGCGCCGACTTCGACGCCCACAACGCCACCGGTCACTGCTCCGAAGGTTGCATCCCCTTCTAGGAGATTGTTCAGCACAGAGGACACGGAGGACACAGAGAACACAGAGAGTGAAAACGATGAAGGACAAGACAAGCGGAGAAGGCGACCTCACGTATGCGATCATTGGAGCGGCGATGGAAGTGCATCGTACGTTGGGGCCGGGCTTCCCAGAGTCCGTTTACGAGCAAGCGCTCTGCGTAGAAATGCGATCGCGAGGAATATCATACGCTCGGCAAGTGGATGTGCAGGTAAGATACAAAGGAGAGCATGTCGGATCAGGGCGTATTGATTTGCTTGTCAATGATTCGGTGATTGTCGAACTGAAAGCGACAGACGGCATTTCGGCCATCCATGTCGGGCAAGTACTCTCATATCTGCGCATGACGGGACATCAACTCGGACTGATATTCAACTTCAATGTTCGCCTATTGCGAGACGGCGGTATTGAACGTATCACTCTTGCTCCTCTTTAGAAAGATTCTCTGTGCCCTCTGTGTCCTCTGTGCTCTCTGTGGTAAAAGGCTGGTAAGCGGGGGTTGGAATGGCTGAAGAGTTGGTGGAAGTGACGATAGATGGCGTGCCGGTGGCGGTGCCGAAGGGGACGCTGATTGTCGAGGCGGCGAAGCAGGCCGGGGCGGAGATTCCCGTCTTCTGCTACCACCCGAAACTGACGCCGGTCGGGGCGTGCCGCATCTGCCTCGTGCAGATCGAGCCGACGCCGCGGTTGCAGGCGGCCTGCACGACGCCCGTCGCGCCGGGGATGGTCATTCATACGCAGAATGAACTGGCGCGGGCCGGGCGTGAGTCCGTGCTGGAGTTCATGCTGGCGAATCACCCGCTCGACTGCCCGATCTGCGACAAGGGCGGCGAGTGCCCGCTGCAAAATATCACCTTTGCCTGGGGCCTCGGCACGAGCCGCTTCCGCGAGGAGAAGCGGCACCTCGCCAAGCGGTACCACCTCTCGGAGCGCATCGTCCTCGACCGCGAGCGGTGCATCATGTGCCTGCGCTGCACGCGCTTTCAGGAGGAGATCGTCGGCGACTCCAGCCTGGTGGTCCTAGAGCGGGCCGATCACAGCGAGATTGGCGTCGCGGAGGGGCAGGAGTTCGACTCGATCTTCTCCGGTAATACGATTGAACTCTGCCCCGTTGGCGCACTGACGAGCCGCCAGTACCGCTTCCAGGCGCGCCCATGGGACCTCGATCTGACGGCGAGTGTTTGCGGCGGCTGCGCGATGGGGTGCAATGTCACGCTCTCCGCGCGAGACGGCGCATTGCTGCGCGTCAGCAGCCGGGACAACCTGGCGGTGGACAACGGCTGGCTCTGCGACTACGGCCGCTTCGGGCAGGTCGGCGCGACACGCGAGAACCGTGTCACGACACCGATGGTGCGGCGCGACGGCACACTCATCCCCGCGACGTGGGCGGAGGCGCTGGCCGAGGCGGCGACCCGCCTGAGCGCGATCCGCGCGACGCACGGCGCGGACGCCATCGGTGGTATCGCCAGCCCGACCGTGCCAAATGAGGCGCTCTTCCTCTTCAATCGCCTGCTGCGCGATGTCGTCGGCACCGGCAATCTCGATCACTCCCCGCGCCCGCCCGTCCCCGCGCGCGACGATCTCGGCTTCCGAGGGGCAATCGCCGATCTGGACACCGTCGCGATGATCCTTGTCATTGGCGTGGATGCGGTCGCCGAGGTGCCGGTGCTCCATCTGCGGCTCCGCAAGGCAGCGGAGCGCGGCGCGAACCTCGTCCTCAT
This sequence comes from Chloroflexota bacterium, assembly GCA_030853625.1. GTDB lineage: Bacteria > Chloroflexota > Chloroflexia > Thermomicrobiales > JALYUS01 > JALYUS01. The sequence goes on along the minus strand of JALYUS010000152.1, from coordinate 1,148 downwards.
CCACGCCAACCCGACCGGCCTAACACAGGAGGCAACGACCTGGATTCAGCCCGCCGTCCGGGGCGAGGGAGAGATTCTCCGCGCGCTGGCAGCGGCGGTGCAGGGCAGGAAGACGCCGGAGATCGCAACCGTCATGCCAGCCGATCTCGCGCCGGTTACGGAGGAATGGAAGGCGGCGGAAAAGCGGATGCTCCTTGTGGACCCGGCTCTGCTCGCCGATCCATTGGTCGCCGATGCGGTCGCCGCGCTGATGCCGGCGGCGGGCGGCCCCGTCGTCAGCACGGTGAATGGTCGCGGCGCGATTGACCTCAGCATTCTCCCCGCCGATGGCGCGGATGCGGCGGCCATGCTCGACGGCTCCGCCGGGGTGCGCGGGCTGATCGTCCTCGGCGGCGACCCACCCGTGGACCGCGCCGAAACGCTCGTCGTCTTCGCGAGCCACCAGACGGCGGCGGCACAGCAAGCGGATGTCGTGTTCCCCATCGCGGTCGCGACTGAGGAGGAAGGGACGCTGACGAACTTCGCCGGGCGCGTGCAGCGGCTGCGGCGCGGCCCCCCGCTCCCCGGCAGCGTCGAACCGGCGTGGTACGCCATCAAGGAGTTAGCGGGCGCGCTTGGCCAGCCGATCCCCGTCACATCGCCGGAGCAGGTCTGGGAAGCGATCCAGCAGAATATCCCGGCCTACGCCGATGTCACCGAGGCTGAACTGGACGGCGTGACGCCGCCGCTGATGCAGACGATTGAACGGGAGGTCGCGGATTGAACGTGACGGGGTTCTTCCAGGCGCTCGTTGGTGCGGTGATCGTCATGCTCGTCGCAGTGACGGCCGCCGCGTACATGACGCTGATCGAGCGGCGGTTGCTCGCGCGCTTCCAGGTTCGCCTCGGCCCGAATCGCGTCGGTCCCTTCGGCTTTTTGCAACCGCTGGCAGATGCGGTGAAACTCGTCTTCAAGGGCGAGTTCACGCCGATGGGCGCGGACCGGGTCGTCTACCGCCTCGCGCCAATCATCTCGCTCGTCCTCGCCGTATCGGGTTTTGCGCTGATCCCGATTGGCACCTACTTCGTCGTCGGCGGGCATCATGTGCCGCTCGTGCTGGCGAATGTGAGTGTCGGGCTGCTGATCCTGCTCGCCTTCAGCTCGCTCGG
>JALYUS010000150.1 GCA_030853625.1 Chloroflexota bacterium | reverse complement strand
GGCTATCATTGCTCATTTGATGGATAAAGGTGGAGCAGGCTTCGGCCTGCAATCCCGCTCCCGGCAGGATAAATCCTGCTCCACCAACACCACGCAACGTTGCAAATGCGTCATGGCAGCCCACTAGCGGCCGTTGTATACCCAGTCAAAGAAATGTTGGCCAATATTCCCCATCTCGACGCGAAAATCCGGCGGGTTGCCCTCGGTATACGTCAGTACCCGCCGCTCGAACACCTGCACCGCAATTGCCCGCTCGACCCCGCCGACGGTGAAGTACGCCGCGAACGGCTCCGAGATGGCGAGGCCGATTGTTCCCATCCCCGCCTGAAGGCGATAGTCCGCAAAGGCCGCGAGGACGTTGTGCTGCGTGGCGCTGTCATAGCCGCCATTGGCGAGTGGGCCACCCGGACTTGCCGGGTTTGGGCTGACGATCAGTGTGTTGCTCTTGTCGAACAGCAGGCTGATTTCCTGCCCGGGTTTGGGATCGCGTGGGGTGAGGAGTTGGGAGCGATTGTCGGCGATCGTCCGGTAGGAAGGGCCGAGGCCGTCCGCATCGCCAGCAATTTTCGTCAGCGATGGCGGGATATGCCGGGACGATTGATCTCCCTGCTGGATGTCACCCGTGACCATCTGGGTGGCGAGCAGGCCGAACGTGACTTGCCCGTTCGTCAGTTCCATCCGCCCCTTATCGAAGTATTGCACGAGCCGCGTGCCGCCGTTGTACGGCTCCTGGATACCGTCGGACGCGAGGCGGAGGGGACCCCAGAAGTTCGGCACCCTGCCCTCGTCCGCATTCCAGACAGAGGCGAAGCGCGGGTCTGCGAAGTTCTGGGCAGCGGCCACGCTGATAGACACGGACGATGCCATGACCATCGCGACACCAAGCAGGAGCAATAATCGGAACGGTCTACTCACCTTCGCCTCCCTCATGCGCCCGTGCCGCCCGCAGGCTAACGCCGTCTCCTCACGCGTCGCCGAAGGTTGCGCGCAGGCGTTCCATCTCTTCCACCAGCTGGGTGTCATCCAGTTTTTTGAAGAGCGGCTTCGGCTTTGGCAGGGGACGGCCGGGCGCCAGATCGGTATATGCCCATCGTTCATCCGCCACACCACCGCTCGCGCCGTTCAGGTCGCCGCCCGTGAAACCAAGCATGCCGTGCAGTTGTTGCGCGGAAAACGGGATAAATGGCGCAGTGAGGACGCGTAATGCATTCAACCCTTGGAGCGCGACGAAGAGCGTCGTGCGCGTCCGTTCGGTGTCGGTCTTGCCCGTCTCCCACGGCTTCTTGCGTTCGAGATAGCGGTTGAATTCAGCGGCAAGCGCCATCACCGTATTGAGACCATCCTTCAGGTGCACGCCTTCGATTGCGTCACCCACGACCGCGAACGCCGCGCGGGCGCGGGCCAGGATCGCGCGGTCGTCATCATCCAGCGGTCCCGGCTCCGGCGCCGCGCCATCGCCGTACCGCTGCGTCAGCGCAAGCACCCGGTTGACAAGGTTGCCGTAGGTTGCGACCAGTTCGTCATTGTTGCGCCGGAAGAACTCGGACCAGGTGAAACTCGTGTCGCGCGCTTCGGGCGAACTGGCGATCACGAAATAGCGCAGCGGATCGGGGTCATACCGGCTGAGATAGTCCGGCAACGTAATGACGATCCCCCGGCTCGTGCTGATCTTCTGATCGTTCAGCAACATGTATTCGACCGCCGGCACATCGGTTGGCAACGTCAGGCCACCAACGCCCATCAGGATCGCCGGCCAGATGATCGTGTGGAAGGGGACATTGTCTTTGCCGATGAAGTAATACGACGCGCTCGGCGCATTGCCTTCTTTGTCCAGCGCCCACCACTGTCGCCACGCTTCCGGGTCGCCCTGCCGCTTCGCCCACTCGATGCTGGCGCTCAGATAGCCAATCACCGCGTCGAACCAGACGTAGATACGTTTCCCCTCAAAGCCGGGTACAGGGATCGGCACGCCCCAGTCGAGATCGCGCGTGATCGCACGCGGCTTCAACCCCTCGCGTACCCAGTTTTCGGTAAAGTGGCGAACATTGGGCCGCCAGTTATCGTGGCTCTCGATCCAGGCAAGCAGCCGCTCCGAGAACTGTGGGAGATCGAAAAAGAAGTGCTCCGTCGCGCGCAGTTCCGGCGTCGCTTTGGTCAGTTTGGAGCGCGGGTTAATGAGGTCTACCGGATCGAGGGTGTTGCCGCAGTTGTCGCATTGATCGCCGCGCGCGTCCTCATAGCCGCAGATCGGGCAGGTTCCCTCGACATAGCGATCCGGCAGAAACCGCTCCGCGACGGGATCGAACATCTGATCGGTCGTCTGCGTGAAGAGATAGCCACCGTTGAGCAGACTATTGAAGACGGACTGCGTGACCGCGACGTGATTCTCCGTGTGCGTCTCGGTATAGAGTTCCCAGATCATTCCCATCCGGTCGAAGCCATCTTTAATGACGGCGTGGTAAAACCGCGCGACTTCCTCCGGTGTCTTCCCTTCACGGTCGGCGACGAGCGTCACGGGCGTGCCGTGCTGATCTGAGCCGGAGACCATCAGGACATTGTTGCCCTTCATGCGGTGATAGCGCGCGAAGACATCGCCGGGAATGTACGTGGCCATATGACCGAGATGGCGCGCGCCGCTCGCATACGGCCACGCGACGCAGACAAGGATGTTCTGTTTGCCGCCACTGGTCACATCGTTCGTCACTGTCACCGGTAGTACCCCCGCCAGTCATTCATCCGCACGCGCAGCACATCGCGCAAATTCCAATACGTGTCCGCCAGCGGGCGCACCTTGCTCTGCACCCCATAGCGCCAGCGAACCGGCGCTTCGCAAATCCGGAACCCTTGCCGCCGCGCGATGACGAGCACTTCGACATCAAACCCCGTCACGCGCGCGCCGCGCACCTCGGGCGCATCACTTCCGTACAAGCGCAGCCGTGGCATGATCGCGGCGACCGCGTCCGCACGGAAGAGTTTGAACCCGCACTGCGTATCGTCAATCCCCGGTACCGCGATGATGCGGACAAGCCGGTTGAAGACCCGCCCCATCACATGACGGAAGACCGGCTCTCCCTCGCGCGACGCGCCCGCCCCTTCGCGCGAGCCAATGGCGACCGCACAGCCCGCATCGAGGAGCGCAAGCAGGTGGCTCGTTTCTTCGATGGGGACCGCGAGGTCGGCGTCCGTGAAGAGCGTCCGCTCGCCGCTCGCCGCCAGCATCCCCGCGCGCACCGCTGCGCCCTTCCCCCGATGCGCTTCACGGAGTACACGTCCGCATGCCATCGGGAGCGCGCGCGACGCGATCTCCGCAGTTTGATCCGTGCTGCCATCGTCCACGACGATGACTTCCGACGGATACGGCTGCGCATCGAGAAATGCCAGCACGGCACGCACCGTCTCCGGCAGCCGTGCGGCTTCGTTATAGGCCGGGATGACGACGCTGAGATACGGAGTCGCGTCCGGTTCTTGCCCGCCCTCGCTCCGCATCCGCCGCTCTCGCCCCCACACCCGCCGTGGCATCACGCGCGCCGCCCGCATCCGCGCCAGCGGATTGTCGCACATTCAGGAGGGCGCCGGAAGGGGACGCAGCACTCGCGCCACCCGCGCGACCGCTTCGAGGAGCACGGGCGTCGGTTGAAGGATGGAGAAGCGCAGATAGTCGCTCCACGCCGGGCCAAAGCCGGTACCAGGGAAAATGAGCACCCGCGCCTCTTCGAGCACCTTCCGCGCGAGCGCGAAGGCGGGCATGCCGGTCGTCGCAATGTTCGCGAAGATGTAGAACGTGCCGTACGGATGGCCGTAGGTGAATCCTAACGCATCGAGCGCGGGCATTAAGGCGCGGCGCCGCTCATCGTAGGTGGCGCGGAATTCCGCGACGCACTCCTGCGGGCCGTTCAGCGCGGCGATGCCTGCCCACTGCGAGATGGCAGGCGCGGCAATACTGATGGACTGTTTCATGGCGCGAATCGCCTGCGTCAAGGCGGGCGGGGCGACTGCATAGCCGAGCCGCCAGCCCGTCATCGCGTAGGTCTTTGAGAAACCATTGAGCGTGATCGTCCGTCCGCGCATTTCCGGCAGTGAGCCGATGCTGAAATGCGCCGCGCCATCGAAGACGAATTGCTCGTAAATCTCGTCCGCAATGACGACGAGGTCGTGGTCAATGGCGAGTTGCGCGATCTGGCGCAAGTGCATGGGGGAGATGACGCCTGCGGTCGGGTTGCCGGGCGTGACGAGCAGGATTGCCTTCGTGCGTGGCGTGATCCGCCGCTCGACCTCCTCCGGCCGCAGATCGAAGTCGTCCTCCTGCCGCGTCGGCACAGGCACGATCACACCGCCCGCCCGGTCAATCGCCGCGTCGTACGAACTGTAGCGTGGGTCGGGCACGAGGATTTCGTCGCCGGGATCAAGGAGCGCCTGCACGATCGCGTACAAGCCCTCCTGCCCGCCGGTCGTGACGGTGATTTCCGTCTCCGGATCGGCATCAATACCGTTCTCGCGCGCCAGTTTCGCGGCAATCGCCCGCCGCAACTCGATCATTCCGGCGGGATGGGTGTAATGATCGCACCGCCCCGCCGCCATCGCCTCCTTCGCGGCAGCAACGATGTGCGCGGGCGTCGCGAAGTCCGGGTCGCCCAGCCCCAGCGAAATCACGTCCGGGAGATGCTGGGCAATCGCGATCAGCACATCCCGCTCGTCCACCAACCCCGCCGCATCAGCGTGCGCAATCGTGCTACGCATACCTAACCCCCGGCGCCTTCCGTTCCTCGGCGTGGGAAGGGGTGCCTCATTTGGATATTGAGGCGTTCCGTCTAATGCCGTAGATTTCAGAAGGCTCGCTCCCCCTTCCTCGCGGGAAGGGGGCTGGGGGGTTAGGTTCTTCGTCATTCCCCGTGCTCCTGAAGATCGTGGACGAGGGGAGCGAGGCGGGTCATGGCGTCACGAATGGCAGGAGCGGGTTGGGCGAGGGAGACGCGCAGGTAGCCTTCGCCGCC
>JALYUS010000079.1 GCA_030853625.1 Chloroflexota bacterium | reverse complement strand
CGCCTTCCAGTACCGCGCCGTCGCCGGGGATGATGTCGCCCGCCTCGACGCGCACGCGGTCGCCGCGCCGCAGTTGGCTCGCCGGGACGACCTCAATCTGGCCGCTGGCGGCAACGCGCCTGGCGGTGGTGTCGCGCCGGGTACGCCGGAGGCTGTCCGCTTGCGCCTTGCCGCGCCCTTCGGCCATTGCCTCGGCGAAATTGGCGAGCAGGACGGTGAACCAGAGCCAGACCGAGATGGCGAAGACGAATGAGAGCGTCGCCACGCCACCGACGATCAGCCCTTTGGTGAAGACGGCCGTCGTGATGACCGCGCCGACCTCAACGACGAACATCACCGGGTTACGCGCCTGGAGGCGCGGATCGAGCTTGGTGAACGAGCCGACGAATGCCCCCTTGATGATTTCCGGCGTCCATGCGCTCGTCGCGGGCTGGCGCTTCTCCGGCGTCTCCGGCGCGCTTGGTTCGAGTGTTGCAACCGACATTGGTCTCTTCCTCTCCCGTCCGTTAGAACAGCTTGCCGGCACGCAGGAGCAGTTGCTCGACAATCGGGCCGAGCGCGAGCGCCGGAATGAATGAGAGCGCGCCGACGAGCAGCACCGAGCCATCGAGTAAGCCGACAAAGAGCGGCCCGGTGGTCGGCAGCGTACCCGCGCTCTCCGGCACGCGCTTCTTGGCAACGAGCGATCCGGCGATTGCAAGGACCGGCAGAATGGCGAGATAGCGACCGATCCAGATACCGACGCCGAGCATCGTGTTCCAGTAATTCGTGTTCGCGCTCAACCCCGCGAAGGCGGAGCCGTTGTTGCCGATCGCTTCGGACCACGCGTAGAGGATTTCCGACAGACCGTGCGGCCCAGCATTGTTGAGCGATTCGGTGCCCGCCGTGATGACCGATGAGATGCCCGCGCCGATCAGCAGACCGAAGGCGGCGAAGAGAATGTAGAGCGTTGCCATCTTCATCTCGTAGGCCTGAATCTTCTTGCCGAGGAATTCCGGCGTGCGCCCGACCATCAGGCCACCGATAAAGACGGCAATGATCGCGTAGATCAGCATCCCGTTCAGGCCGACACCGACGCCGCCGAAGATTACTTCGCCGAGCATGATGTTGAACATCGGCGCCATGCCGCCGAGCGGCGAGTAGGAGTCATGCATCGAGTTGACGGAACCGTTCGAGGTGACGGTGGTCGTTACGGCCCAGATCGCCGACGGCGCGATGCCGAAGCGGACCTCCTTGCCCTCCATGTTGCCCTGCGCCTGCGAGATGCCCGTGTCCGCGAGTGTCGGCGCGGCAGCCTGCTCGGCAGGATAGACGACGAGGATCCCGGCGATGTAGATGATCGCCATCGCGACGAAGACGATCAGCCCCTGACGAAACTTGCGGACGTATCGCCCGAAGAGGAAGGGGAACCCCGCCGAAAGGCTGATGATCGCCCACGTCTCCACGAAATTGGAGAAGGGCGTCGGGTTCTCATAGGGGTGGGCGGAGTTCGTGTTGAAGAAGCCGCCGCCGTTGGTGCCGAGTTGCTTGATCGCCACCTGGAAGGCCGCCGGGCCGCGCGCGAGCACTTGCTGCGTGCCATCGAGGGCGCTCGTCACGGTCGGGTAGCCGGCAATCGTCTGCACGACGCCCTGCGACATGAGAAGGATGGAGACGAGCACGGCGAGCGGCAGCAGGATGTAGAGCGTGCCGCGCGTCAGGTCCACCCAGTAGTTGCCGATCGTGCTGACATTACGCCGCCGCCAGGCGCGACAGAAGGCGACCGCGATCGCCATCCCCCCGGCGGCGGAGACGAAGTTCTGCACGGTCAGCCCGGCCATCTGCGAGAAGTAGGAGAGCGTCGTCTCGCCGCCATACGCCTGCCAGTTCGTGTTCGTCACGAACGACATCGTCGTGTTGAAGGCGAGGGGCGCATTCATCCCCTTGAAGTGTTGCGGGTTGAGTGGCAAATGCCCCTGCACCTGCAAGAGCACGAACAAGATCAGGAAGCCCATGACATTGCTGGCAAGGAAGGCGAAGGCATAAGTCGTCCAGCGCATCTCCTTCTGCGGATCGGCGCCGATCGCGCGGTAGAAGAGCCGCTCCGGCCTGCCGAAGACCTTGCCGAGCAGGGTCGGCTGCCCCGTATAGACCCGATAGTAGTAATCGCCGAGCGGCTTCGCCGTCGCGAAGATCAGCGCCACCGTGATGATGATTTGCACCCAGCCGTTGAACGTCATTGCGTCCTCCCTGAGAGGCAATCTGCCGGTTTACTGTTGCGGTTAGAAGGTTTCCGGCCGGATCAGCGCATAGAACAAATAGCCCGCGAGCAACACCGCGATCACGAGCAGAACGATATCGGGGAGACCCATTGCGTTACATCCTTTCCGCAGCGACGACGAAGCCGTAGGCGAGCGCGCCGAGGACAACCATGACGAGAATAATCAGGACTTCACGAAGCACCCGTTTCTCCTTCCAACCATGACGGAGCCAGAGACGCGCCCCGACGATCAGGGCAACGCCCCGCGCATCCGGCTTTCGTCCATCCACTGAGAAAGCAACCGGCGGTATCCAGGTGGGCAGGGAACCGATCAGGGAGATGACCGGCTAATTACGAGGCATGTTGCCCTTCAGCCTCCCGCGCGCGATCCGCAACGCCCGATGCGGAGAGCAGGGGATTCACCGCGATGGTGTGCAGGGTCGGGAACGGCGCGATGGCGACTGGTTCGGTCACTGTCGCGCCCGGTTCCTCCGTTGCCATCGTCCCAACGAACCGCACATTACACGGCGCATTTCGCAGCACGGCGGCGATCGTGCCGAAGCGGAGCGCGAGGGAGCCAAAGAAACCCTTCGGCGCATCCAGCAGGATAAGATCGGCGCGATAATGGGTCGCTCCCGTGCGGATCGCGGTCGCATGGTTCCGTGCCTGCACGCGCACAAAGCGGAGCATGACCGTGCGGGGCAGGATGCGCTCCGCCGCCTCTCGTGCATGGAACAGGCGCCGTTCGGCCTGGCAGACCTGCTTCCAGATCGTGCCGGCATCAGCATCCACCGGCAGCCCACCGGGGACGATCACGGCGGCCATCACTGTGACGCGATCACCGGCCCGCGCGATCTGGCGCACTTCCCGGAGCGCGTTATCCGTGTTGAGCGCATCGAAGGAGGGAATGAAAAAGTGCATGTGGACCATCACTCCTGTTCCGCAGCGACGGGGGCGGCTACCCCAACCGTCGCGATCAGTTCGACTAATGAATCCATCGGAAATGGCTTGGTCAGGACGGCGTCGGGCCGGAACTCCGCGATCCGTTTCGTGGAGGGCGGCACCGCCGAATAGACGATCACCGCGACGTGGTGATGGACCGCCCGCAGCCAGCGCAGCACTTCCCAGCCCGTGCCGTCCGGCAAATTTACATCGAGCAGCACGACATCCGGGAGCCGCGTCGTCATTTCCGCGATGGCGTCCCCCACCGAGTCCACCGCGATCAGACGATGACCGCGCCGCACGAGATTGCGCGCGATGATTGTTCGCAGCGGTGTTTCATCCTCGACGAGTAGGACGGTACGGCCCGTAGTGTGTGCGCGTTCGTCTCTCAACAGTCCCTCAACCGCCACCATCATTCGCCCTTCCTCTGCCGAATCGCCGCATCCGCACGCGACATGCTCCACGGCGTCGCTCCGTTCCTCTGTAGGATAGGACCGAAGGCGTCAGGGAAAGGTAAAGGTTCCGGCGGGAGGTATAAGAGTTTCGTAAAGGGAAATGGGGCATCAAGCCTTATCCCCAACCCCTCTCCTACGGAGCCGTCGCCCAGCGATCACGGCATGAATACGGTGTGTACGGCGATGGAGCGGGGAGCAAACTCAACGCTCGGTACTCATTGCTCGTCAGCGATGAAGCGGTAGCCGACGCCGGGTTCGGTGATGAGGATGCGCGGGCGGGCAGGATCGGCTTCCAGTTTGCGGCGGAGTTGGTTGATGTAGACGCGGAGGTACTGCGCCTCGTCGCCATATTCCGGCCCCCAGACGCGTTGCAGGAGCATCCGCTGGGTCAGCACCTTGCCCGCCGCGTGCGCCAGTTCGACGAGCAGTTGCCACTCAGTCGGCGTGACATGTACCGGCGCTCCATCGCGGGTAACGATCCGCCGCGCGAGGTCAATTGCTACCGCACCGGCGCGGATCACCGGATCGCTCGCAGCCTGCTCGGGGCGATGACGGAGCGCGACCCGGATGCGAGCGAGCAGTTCGTTCATGCTGAAGGGCTTGGTGAGGTAGTCGTCCGCGCCGAGATCGAGGGCGGTCACTTTGTCCCGATCCTCGCCCCGCGCCGAGAGGACGATGATTGGCAGCGCTGACCACGCACGCACTTCCTGTACGACATCGAAGCCGCTCTTACCAGGCATGATGAGATCGAGGATGACGATGTCCGGCGGATGGAGGGCAAGCAGATCGAGCGCTTCCTCGCCATCGCCAGCGGTCTGCACATCGTAGCCGTGCCCCTTGAGCGCGGCGCGCAGGGCACGGAGGATTTGCGGCTCATCGTCCACGACGAGGATGCGGATCGGCGACGTACTCATGCCGTCAACGCTCCGACGGGGCGTGTCGGTTCCGCGAGCAGAGGCGCGGGCGAGAGCGGCAACGTGAAGGTGAAGGTCGAACCGTGCCCGACGGCCGATGCGACGGCGATCGTGCCGCCATGCGCTTCGATGAAGCCTTTGCAGATGGCGAGGCCGATTCCCGTACCGCCGATCCGCCGCGCACGGCCTTCGCGCTTGACGCGATAGAAGGTATCGAAGACATGCGGCACATCCTCCGACGGGATGCCGAATCCCTGATCCGCCACCTGCACCCGAATATTCTCCCCATCGCGATCCGCTGTGACGGCGATCGGCGTGCCGGGGTCGCTGTACTTCGCAGCGTTCTCGATCACGTTGACGAGTACCTGCGCGATCTCCACGAAATCGCAGGCGACCAGCGGCAGGTCGGGCGCGATCGCCACGCGGAGCGGATGCGACTGCACGAGCGGCGCGAGGCGATCCGTGACGCTGGCGATCACCTCACCAATCTCGTTCCACTCCTTCTCCGGCTTGAGTGCGCCGCCCTGGATGCGCGTGAGGTCGAGCAAGTTGGCGACGAGCCTGGCGAGACGGTCCGTCTCCTCGTCAATCGCGGTCAGGAACTCACGCCGCGTTGCGGTATCCCACGCGATCTCCTCTTGCAGGAGGCTGGTGGCGGAGGCTTTGATCGAGGCGAGCGGCGTGCGCAGATCGTGCGAGACGGCGGCGAGCAAGGCGGACTTCAGGCGATCCGCTTCCTCCAACGCGGCGGCGCGCGTCGCTTCCTCGATCAGGCGGGCGCGGTCAATCGCGAGTGCGGCCTGATTGGCAAAGGTCGTGAGTAAGTGACGCTCATCGGCGGAATAGTCGCTGACCCGGACGGCGGCGACACCCATCACGCCGACCGCCCCATGCGCCGCACGCACCGGAACATAGAGGACACGGCGCCCGCGTGGCTGCATCGCACCCCCTCCATACTCCGGCCCGTGGGGGCGATAGACGCGATGCGGGCTGCCGACCCCTGCCGGGATACCGGTCATGAAGACGTGCGCGGCGACGGCGGCATGCTCGCGATCCCGTACATAGATGCCAGAGGCGGCAGCGGGATAGGCGAGGCGGACGCGGAGTGTATTGGTGTGATCGGGCAGCAGAACGGCGGCGGATTCGAGGCCGAAGACGCGCGTCACCTGCTCGACGACGGTGGCGAGGACGGTATCGAGCGTGACATCGGCGATCAGTTCCGTGCTGAGGCGCGAGAGCGTCTCTGATTCGATTGCCCGCCGCCGCGCCTCGCGCTCTCGATCCTGCAAACGACTGACCAATTCGCTCGTCACCCCGGCGACGGTCAGAAAAACGAAGAGCGCGACGGTGTCCTGCGGGGAGCCGACGGTGAACGAATAGAAAGGCGGCAGAAAGAAAAAGTTGAAAGTGAGAAAGCCGATAATCGAAGTGAAAATTCCCGGCCCAAGCCCACCGAGCGTCGCGGTGGCGAGGACGATGACGAGGTAGCTGAGCGCGGGGGTGACGGCACTGAGATGCGCTCGGTTCGGTTCGGCGGCGACCGTGACAAGGGCGATGCCAAATATGCCAAGCAGGTAGCCGCGCCACACCCGCCACCCGACCCGGTTCATCATGCCCGCTATCCGCCGCATCGTGTCCCCCTCCCATCATGGCACATCTTCGCAATGATACCGCGTGCTGATCGGCTCGCGTGTTTTCGGGATATGCGCTGCTCTTGCGCGATAGAGTACATACAGAGACAATCATGATTCCGGCAGGGGTGCCAGAGGCGGCGATGCAATGGATCGCCGCGCGCATGGGAGTGTGGGGATGATAGACCGTTCTCGTCGCAGCATACCGCGCATCGCGCGGGCGCGATTTCGCGCGCCCGCACGCCTCTTCGTTGTGGCGCTGCTGGTTGCGGTGGCCTGGGTGTCGCATGGCGGGATTGCCAGAACCGATCCGCCCATCGGCACATACACGAACCCGCTGCGCATCGCGACAACCGCCGCCGGGCCATTCGAGAGTTGCCCGGACCCGGCGATCATCCGTGGCCAGCAACCGGGCGACACATTCTGGTACATGTATTGCACGACGAACCCGCTCAATGAAACGGATCGCACCACGAACGGCAGGCTCAATGGTCACTACATGCCCATGCTGCGCTCGCGTGACCTGATTCAGTGGACCTACGTGGGCGATGTCTTCAGCGAGCGTCCGCCGTGGCTGGCCAGATGGAGCGGCCTCTGGGCGCCGGATATTCAGTTCTTCAACAGCCAGTACTACCTCTATTACACGACCAACGGGACGCTGCTTCCCGGCCGGGGCGCGGCCATCGGCGTTGCCACCAGCCCAAGCCCAACCGGCCCATGGACCGACAGCGGCGGCCCGGTCGTCGAGCCGCAGCCCGCGCCAAATGGTATCCGTTTCGGACGCTGGGTGTATGACCCCGCCATCGCGACCGACGACGCGGGGCAGCGCTACCTCTTTTACGGCAGTTTCGTCGGTGGTGTCTCGGTCCGCCGCCTGTCCGCCGATGGCCTGCACACGGACCAGGCGAGCGAGACGCCAATCGCCGCCGCGAACCGGTACGAGGGCGTCTCAGTCATCAAGCGCAGCGGCTACTATTATCTGTTCGCCTCCGCCGGCGAATGCTGCAGCGGCCCGTTCTCCGGCTATAGCGTGCTCGTCGGACGCGCCACGAACATTCTCGGGCCATACACCGACCGCGAGGGTGTGTCGTTGCTGGCGGGTCAAGTCGGCGGGACGCCCGTCCTGAGCGCGAACGGCAACCGATGGGTGGGGCCGGGCGGCAACACCGTCTTCACCGATGCCGCCGGCCAGGATTGGTTCCTCTATCATGCGGTGGATCGGGATGATCCCTACTTCGCGAGTACGAACCTCACCAAACGCCCGCCTCTCCTCGACCGGCTCGATTGGCGCGATGGCTGGCCCGTCGTGCGCGGCGGACTCGGCCCCTCGGACACGCCCCAGCCCTTGCCAGCGGCACAGCCAGGCGATCCGCCACGACCGGCGCTCGGCGCCCCGCAGGAGGAGACGCTCGGGCGGCTCGATAGCGCGCACTCGGTCGAGTTTTCCGCTCTGCCGGTGGGCGCGGTCGGCGCGGATCCGGCGTTCCCGTCCGGCTCGTGGCACTGGGTACGCCCCCCCGCGCCCAATACCGTCGCCCTGATGGACGGCACGCTGCACTTTCCGACGCAAGCGGGTGGCCTGACGGATCATGCCGCCGGGATACTCGCCGAGGCTGAACCTGCCGGAGATTACACGGTGGAGACGCACGTGCGGCTTGATCTGCCCCCCGATGGCTGTTGCCCGAACGCCGTGGAGGCCGGTCTGGTGATCTACGGGAATGATGGCAATTATCTCAAACTCGCGCATCTCTCCCGCGCGCAGACCCAACAGGTGATCTTCACCAAAGCGACTGACCCGGCGCTGCCGCGATTCCCGCGTGAGGGCAACACGGTGGTCGGGCCGGCCGCCGCCGGGACCTACCTGCGGATCGTCAAGCACACCCACATGGGTGAAGAAACCTACACCGCGTATTCGAGCCGCGATGGCGTGGTGTGGACACGCGGTGGCACATGGACCGATGCGCTGGGTGGGGATGCCCGCATCGGTCTGGTGGCGATGGGTGGCACGGGATACACCGCGAACTTTGACTACGTCCACGTCTATAGCCTGCCGCCACAATAGGCATCGGAGATACGCAGTTAAGCAGTCACCATCAGGCTCTTGAAGACGGCCTGCTCGTTCCCCACCTGCACGCTGATCGTGTAGGTGCCATTCGGCAGGTAGACGCTATTGCCAAAGTGCCAGTCGCTCACTCCTTCCGCCACACCGTACATCGCCATCGAGTCAAGGGTCCGGGACTTCCCCAGCGGATCGGTGATCGTGATCATCGGCATCTGATCCTTGATCAGGGCGCCGGTCGCGGTATTCGTGATATGCACCTCAAGATGATGATTGACCGGCTGGCCCTGGTCCGTCATCATCATCGTCGGCATCGCCATGCCGGGCATCTGTGCCATCACCTCACCGCTCGTTGCCCCCTTCGCCTGATCGGGCGTCAGCATCGTCTCGACGGGACCAATCCCGAGGACGATTTTGTAGCTCGCGGTGGTCTGGGTCATCGCGATGGGGCTGGCCGCCACCGCGCTCGCCGCGCTGGTCGCCGGCGCTGCCGTGCTCGATGACGAACCGCAGGCATCGAGCAGCGCCCCGACAACGCCCGCCGCACCGACTGCGAGAGCGATGCGCAGGAACGTTCGGCGATTGAACTGACCGATCAGGGATGCGGGTGTCGCTCCTGCATCTGCTGCATACGATGAACCAGACATGCTATCCTCCTTCGATGGTGCATATCGTGCCGATAACGAGTGACGGAATCTGCCGCGTGTATCCTTCCTCAGAGCGTACATTCTTTTCCCTTTCGTCAGTTCACCTCTCAGTTGCACAGGAAATCGCTCTCAACGGTCGCGCTACCGTCGTGGCAACGGCGCGGGGTTCGGCGTGCCACCACCGCCTGATCCCCCCGATCGCGAGGACGGTAGCGCGTGCGGCGGGCCACCACCCGTCCCGCCGCCGGGTCGCGGCTGTGGCAGCGGATTGGGCGTCGCGGTCACGACGAGGGTGTAGGCGTGGCCCCCCGTCGCACCCAGATGGTCGGCGGCGCCGACGGCGAAGGTGAAACTGCCCGCGCTCGTCGGTGTGCCGCTCAGGACGCCCGTCGTCGTCAGAGTGAGACCGGGGGGCAGAGCGCCGCTGGTGACGGCGAAGGTGTAGGGAGGGGTGCCACCGCTCGCCGTGATCGTCTGGCTGTAGTGGGTTCCCGCCGCTCCGTTGGGCAGCGTGGGCGGGCTGACGGTAAAGGACGAGCAGGGCGGCAATCAGCCATCGCATCGGCGTGCGGGAAAGGAAACGGCGGAATGCTTGCATGCTGGTGCTCCCATGTTGCGTGCCGCGCGAGATCGCTAGAGCGACGGGGCGTCTGGCGTGATGGCTCTATCCAATGATAGGGGGCGATGCACCGGTGGGATACTAGGGAATTCCCTAGTTTTCTTCCCGATTC
>JALYUS010000062.1 GCA_030853625.1 Chloroflexota bacterium | reverse complement strand
AGAGGGCGACATCAATTAGCGGCAGGGCGACATCGGTGAAGAGATCGCCCGCAATCGCGCGAGTCGTGCGATGGGCGGCGAAGAGCGAGATCGGTGCGCCGATACTTTTGCGGCGCGCGTGCATCGTCGCCAGCGGCATCCAGTGGCGGAGCGGATTGGGCGCGTAGACCATCACCCCCGCATCCGCCGCGCGCAGAATCAGCGTGTCGAGCGTTGAGAGATCGCCGGCCACGGGGACGGGGCAACAGACCGGAACGCCTGCTTCCAACGCCGCGACGATCAGGGCGGCGCGATCGGTGACCGGCGCGGCAACGCAGACCGCCTCCGCGCCCATCGCGCGCGTGATCGCCGATGGATTCGGCGTGCTGCCCTCCGTCGCAACCGCGACGACCCGCGCCCCCGGCGTCCGAACGGTTAGCGCATCGAGCATCGGGCGGGCCAGCGGTCCATCGCCGAGGACGGCAACGTGCAGGGTCTGATCGGTTGTGTTCATGCCGCACCCCCTTCCGCTGTCTCCAGCGTGTTGAAATCGGGTTGGATATGCGCGACCTGCCCGCGCTGGCTGGACCAGACGGCTGCGACGGAGAGCAGGACCGCCTGCCGCGCCTCCTCCGGCGGTAAGGGAACGGCAGTGTCCTGCTCAATCGCGTCGAGCAGGCCGCGCAGTTCGTCCTCGTACGCGGTATCAATGTGCAGGAGGGCGTCGAAGTTCAGCGGCTCGCGCATGCCCGCCTCCGTCGTCTCGCTGTAGGTGCGCATCTCCGGGTCCATCGCGCGGATGACGCCCTCGGTGCCGTAGACTTCCAGTTGATGATAGAGCGGGTAATCATGCGGCAGGTTCGTGACGACTTCCGTGCCGGCGAGCGCGCCATTGGCGAAGCGGAGTTGAATGCTGATGAAGTCCGGCACCTCGGCATTCTCATCACCGATGCGGCTCTCGGCGTAGACGCTCGTTACCTCATCGCCGACGAACCAGCGGAGCAGATCTACTTCGTGGATCGCGTTCAGCATCGCCGCGCCGAGCGAGTAGCGCGGGTCGGCCATCCATGCTCGCTGGCCGTCCGGCGCCCACGCGCCCGTCGCGAGCGAGAGACCGCGATACATGGCGCGCGGCCGCCGCTCATTCTCACGCGCCATGCGCACCTGCCCGATTGCGCCCCGGTCAATCGCGGCGCGCACCGCCTGATAGCGTGGCGTGAAGCGGCGGCTGTGCCCGACCATGAACTTAATGCCCGCCGCACGCGCCGCAACGATCATCGCGTCCGCTTCCGCGACCGACGGGGCCATCGGCTTCTCGCAGAGGATGTGCTTGCCTGCCGCCGCCGCTGCCGCCACCTGCTCCGCGTGCAGGAATTCGGGCGTGGCAATGACGACGACATCAATATCGGGCCGCGCGAGGAGGGCATGATAGTCCGCGTATGCCTCCTCCGCACCCCAGGTGCGTGCCGCGTGTTCCGCCGCTTCGCCGCGCACATCGGCGACGGCGACCAACCGCACGCGCTCCCGCAGCCGGGCAATCGCCGGGAGATGCGCGCTCTGCGCGATCGTCCCGCAGCCAATCACGCCAATTCCGAACCGGTGAGGCATCTGAACGACCTTTCCGTAGAGAGCACATTCCATGCAACGATGCTATCCCTACGGCAAGCCGGAAGCAAGACCTTATCTCCGCCTCTCTGTGATGAAGAGGGAACGCAGACTGCGGCCTACGCGACTGCGGATCGCTTCGCCGCGCGGAACATGTAGCCGGTGCCACGGATCGTATGGATGAACGCGGGATCGCCGGGATCGGATTCGATCTTGGCGCGCACGCGGCGGATATAGACATCCACGCGGTTGCCGAAGTCATCGCACTCGTAGCCCCACGTCCGCTCGATTAACGCCTCCCGCGTAATGACGGTGTTCGCGTTGCGCATCAGGCAGGCGAGGACTTTCATCTCGGTCGGCGTGAGCGGCACGGGCAGATGGCCCGGCATGGAGAATTGCAGTTCGCTGACATCGAGCGCGGTGTCGCCCACCGTGATAACGGAGCCATAGACATGCTGCCCCGCGCGGCGATAGCGGCGGAGAACGGCCTGGATGCGCACCAGCAGTTCGGTCGGCTCAAATGGCTTGGCGATATAATCGTCCGCACCGTGATCGAACCCTTCCACCTTATCACGCACCTGCGCGCGGGCGCTGAGGAAGATGATCGGGATATCCGGGTGAGCGCAGCGCAACTCCTTCGCCACCGTGTAGCCATCCAGATAGGGCAGCGTGATGTCGAGCAGGACGAGGTCAACGGGATTGTCCTGCACGAACGCACACGCGCGGCGCGGGTCCGCGAGCGCGGTGATCGTATAGCCCGCGTTGTCGAGCAGGAATGTCAGCAACTTGCCGACGAGCGCATCATCGTCAACGAGCAGAATATGCCCGCTCATCCGTTATTTCCCTGCGTCGTCCAGAGCATTGCCATCTCTCCTTGTTGCACATCATGTCATTCCTTTTTCATGCATGATGATGCACGAATAGTCTGACATCTCTGTATGCTCTGGACGCTACGCGGATGACATCTCTGTCATTTCGTCTGCGGCTGCACCCAGGAAGCCCGGCGTGGCGTCGGACAGAAGAATCACATCGAGTGCATCGGGGACGACCTCGACAACCGCCGGGGTGGCGCCCACATCCTCGCCGTCCGCCTGGATGCGTAGGGGTTCGGCGGGGGAGAGGACAATGCGCCGGGCGCGGCGATAGTCAATGGCCGAGTCAGCGGCATGCCGACGGCGCACAACCGACCAAACGCGGCGCAGGAGATCGAGCGGCCCGCGTCCGCCGAGGATGCAGACATCGAGCAGGCCGTCGTCGGCGCGCGCGCGGAAGGTGATCTCGGCAATGCCGCCATAGAGTCGCGTGTTGCCGACAACCAGCATGAGCAGACGTCGGGTCATCGCTACGCCATCAATGTCGAGCGTCACACGTCGGCCGCGAAAGTGGGTTGCGGTCCGCAGGGCGGCGAGGCCGTACGCGACTGGCCCGGCAAGGCGCTTGAGCCATGTGAGCGGCGTACTGTCGGCCACGGCGGCGCTGGCCGTCGCGTCGAAACCGACACTGGCCATCATCAGGAAGTAGCGGTCGTTGACCTTGCCGAGATCAACCGTCTGCCGTCGTCCCCGCGCGATCCGCCGCGCGATGTCAGGCTCGTGCTCCGCCGCACCCAATTCAGTCGCCCAGACATTGACCGTCCCGCCCGGCAGAACCGCCAGCGCCGTCCGACGCTGCCCGGCCAACCCCTGCAACGCCTCGTTCACCGTCCCATCGCCCCCGGCGACGACGACGACCTCGACCCCCGTCGCGACGGCTTCGCGCGCAAACCGTGTCGCGTCACCCGGCCCGGTCGTTTGCTTCATCTCGACCTGCCAGCCCGCTTCATGCAAGGTGGCGCGTGCGGCGGCAATCTGCTCCGTCCAATCGTCCTGACCCGCCACCGGGTTCTCGATCAGCCACGCCAACGTCACGACTGTGTCCTTTCCCGTCGTCGGCGCACGATATGCCGCACGAGGAGGAGCGCCCCGCTCGCACTCATCATGGAGAGGGCGACAAGCAGAGCGCAGGGAAGGATACAACAAAAGCCACCGCGCCCTGTCGGGATCACGATATCCGTTGTCCGCTGGAATGATCCGTTCATGTGCCCGTATTCCTCTCACGCTACTGATAGCGGGAAATGGCCTCGCTTTCAGTAGCGCGTCAGCCATGGCTATTCATCACCGCTTCGTCATGCCGTAGCGAAGAATGCAGGTTGCATGCCAGTGTCCCTCTTCCGATAATGGCGATGGATCGCTGACGCGAGAAGGGGATGGATCATGGCACCTGTTGGCCCCATTGTGGACACGCATATGCACGTCTGGAAGATTGACCCGCCGCGCTACACGCTTGAGCAGACGCTTGCGGATGTCCCGCTGCCGACGACGGACGCGACGATCGAGGATCTGCTGGCCGATAACGCGGCGGTCGGTGTCACGCATGCCGTCCTTGTGCAGCCGAGCACGTCTGGATGGAACAACCGCTACGTTGTGGAGAGCGCGGCGGCGCACCCGCACCGGTTCGCGGCGCACGGTTTGATTGACCCGGATGGCCGGACGAATGCCGCCGATCTGCGCGCGTGGATGGCGGCGGGGATGGCGGGGTTCCGGCTGAATATGGTGCGCGACCGCGATCCGGCATGGGTGAGTGCGTCGCGCAACCACGCCCTCTGGGAAACGGCGCAGGAACTCGGCGCGGCGCTCAATGTGCAGATGCATCCGCCGCAGGCGTGGCGGCTCCGCGAAATTGCTCATCGCTATCCCGGTGTCAAAATCATCGTTGACCATC
Organism: Chloroflexota bacterium; assembly: GCA_030853625.1. Taxonomy (GTDB): domain Bacteria; phylum Chloroflexota; class Chloroflexia; order Thermomicrobiales; family JALYUS01; genus JALYUS01. The sequence goes on along the minus strand of JALYUS010000062.1, from coordinate 665 downwards.
TCGGCAAGCCGGACATCACCGAACCGCCGCCCTACGCGCAGTTCGCGACGATCCTCGCGCTCGCGGACCTGCCGAACACCTACGTCAAAGTTTCCGCGCTCTCGCTCGCCTCGCGCACGAAGGAGTACCCGTACCGCGATGTCTTTCTCTGGGTGAAGATGCTCTACGAGGCGTTTGGTGCGTCGCGACTGCTCTGGGGCACCGGCTACCCCGGCGCGCATCGCGCACTCCCCCTCGATAAGGAACTGGCGATCATCACGCAGCACCTTCCCTTCCTTCTGGAAGACGACAAGCAATGGATCCTCGGCCGAACGGCAATGACGATCTGGTCATTCGCGGCCGACTGAGATGAAACCGGGGATGAACCGCAGAGGCGCAGAGAGCGCAGAGAACGCAAAGAAGAAAAACACCAACCACGAAGACATAAAGAGCACGAAGGAAAGAGGAGGAGAGGTTGTGCCCAGAATCTTCTGTAAATAGATCGCCGCTTTGACAAGCGGCCATCGTCCTCCACGATCGGTAATGTGACCGAACCGAATCGAAGGAGGAAGACGATGACTTACAAACAGCGTTCCGGCATGGCGACAGCGACGCAATCCGTCTTGACCGACGATCCCGACTTTCTGCGGCTCATCGTGGAGCGAGTCGTCCAGGCGGTGCTCGAA
>JALYUS010000061.1 GCA_030853625.1 Chloroflexota bacterium | reverse complement strand
GCAGGATCAAGCCGACCGCGATCGGTGGAATGAGCGTGAGAATCGGTATCGGCACGAGCAGGTTAATACCGGCGGCGATGGCGGCGAGGTCCGCGCCGACATTGAAGGTGTTGGCGAAGATCAGCAGGATCACGATGGGGTAGAGAACTCCCTTTGGATAGTACTGTTTGATGGTCGAAGCAAGCCCTTTGCCGCTCACCTGTCCGATCCGCGCGCACATCCCCTGAATGGCGGCCTGCATCGGGTAGGTGATGATCGCGGTCCAGAGATAGCGGTAGCCGGTCGCCGCACCGGCTGTTGAGTACGTACCAACGCCTGAAGGATCATCGTCCGACGCGCCGGTAATCAGGCCGGGGCCGAGGACGTTGAGAACCTTCCTGATCCCCTTCGGCTGCGCCTCCTTCCGCCGGTCGCCGAGGCGGTGATCCGGGTCCGGTGCGGAGCCGTCGAACGATCCTTCTGTGATCGAGGGTTCGAGCGCCGGATCCCGCCCCGTTGGGGACGGTTGCTCTGTTTCATTGTCCGGCAACGCGGGCGGTCGCTGGGAAATCGTCATTGCGTGCGCCTTTCCTTTCCCGTACACGCATGCGAGCGTCTGTCGGTCATCTCTCTCGCATAAGTCCGTTACGTGTGATGTACTATCACATCACACCTATGAACCACTGTGCCCGTAGCAAGTGGCATGCCAGCATGCTTTTTCATAAACCCAATCCTCTTTTCACGAAGGAAAGAAAAAGCCCCCTTCCCTCTGAGGGAAGGGGGTTGGGGGTTAGGATATACCTTATTGCTTCGGCGCCTGCCCAAGCGTGATCTTCACGTCCTGCTGCTGGCCGTTGCGGAGAATGGTGAAAGTCGCCGTGTCGCCCGGTTTGTGGTTGAGGAGGATGCCGACGAAACCCTCTTCACCCTGCACGGCCTGACCGTCGAACTTGATGATGACGTCATCCGCTTTCAACCCTGCGGTCGCGGCAGGCGTTCCCGCCTGGACGCTGGCGATGCCGACACCGGTGTTCGCCGGCAATTTGAGTTGCGCGTCCTGCTGCGGATTGAGCGAGCCGGTCGTGACACCAACAAAGGGGCGCGGCACGGGCTGACCGGCGATCAGCGCGTCGGCGACGGGCTTGGCGGAGTTGATCGAGATGGAGAAATTGATGCCCTGCGCCTGCGTGCTGCCCAGGGTATTGATGCCAACGACCTGCCCCGCCGCATTCAGGAGGGGGCCGCCGCTATTGCCGGGGTTGATCGCCGCGTCCGTCTGAATGAGGTCAACGAGAAAGGGACCACCGGCGCTGTTCGATCCGCTGCCGCTGTTCGATCCGCTGCCCGGTTCCTGTGCCACGCGGTTGAGCGCGGAAACAACGCCCGATGTCACCGTTGGCCCGCCTTGCAGGGCGAGCGCGTTCCCAATGGCGACCAACGGATCGCCGACCTGCAACTTGCTCGAATCACCAAGCGTGACGGTCGGGAAGTCGCCGGTGCCGGTGATCTGGATCACCGCGAGATCGCCTTGTGGGTACGTACCAATGATTTTGGCATCAAAGGTTTTGTTGTCTGTCGTCGCGACCGTCAGGGAACTCGCGCCCTCAACGACGTGATTATTGGTCAGGATGTAGCCGCGCTTGTCGAAGATGAAACCGGTTCCGACGCCGGCCGGTATGGCAACGCCATTGGAAGCGCCGAACCGCCCCTGTACCTTCTGGTTGTTCGTGACCTGCACGACCGCCGGGCGCGCCTTCTGGTTGATCTGCGCGACCGAGAGCGGCTGACCGGAGGCCGATACGGGGGCGCTGATCAAACTCGTGGCCGGTGTGCCGCTGGCGGAGGCATTCGTGGTCGTCGTGGCGCTCGCCCCTGCGCCGGTCGTCGCGTTACTCGCCGCGCGGGTCGCTGGGGCGGCGGTGACAACGGCAGTTGAGCGTGCCGCCGAACTCGCCGCAGCGGTCGTGGCCTGCGTCGTTGCTGCCGCCGTGGGGGCGGAGGTGATTGTGGGCGTTGATTGACTGGAGTTCACACCGAGCGAACATGCCGTAAGCAGAAAGGCGCAGAGAAGCGCAAAAACGAGGGGGAGTGTACGGAAGCGTGTAGACGACATGAGGCTATTACTCCTTTGGCGGCGAGCCGGATTCCACTACCACAAGACGGCAGTTGCAGAAATCATGCCGAGGCGCGTATTGTCGGCCTCCGCTGCGCGCTCCGTTCTTTTCGCTCTCCTCCCCATTCCGCCGCCACTATGCCGTGGCAAACTGAAATGACGATGAACTGGAGATGAAGTGCGCTTCATAGATCGCAGCGCGAGCGTCTCGCATGGGAGCGAAAAGGAGGGGCCGACCGGCCCCTCCCTTGTGACGATGCGATGTGTGCCGCAGTTACGGGGTAACGGCTCCCGGCACGTCCGGCGTGCCATCCGTGACTTGCGAGCCGGAACCATCCTGGACGTTGTCCGTGTCCGGCGCGCCGTTGGCTGTGGCCGTGTCCGGCGTGCCGTCCGCGACCTGCGAACCCTGCTGATCCTGGACGTTTGCGCCCGTGTCCGGCCCGTCCGCTGTCTCCGTATCCGCCTGGGCGGGCTGGACGATCGCGGTCGGTGCGGTCGCGGGGGGTGAGGCCGCATGGACGGCAATCGCGCCGCCCAGTGTGCCGAGCATGAGCGTCAATCCACCGAGACCGGCAGCTACCTTCTGACGAGTAATCATCTGTGTCTCCCTTTGTGTCTCTCGTCGCGCCTCAGACGCGACAAACGATTCAATCCGGTGAACGGAAGAGGATCTGCAGCTCCATCATCGTCCACTGACCACAGTATGTCCCGTCGCACTGAAATGGCCGTGAACCGGGCATGAAGTCGGGCTTCATGTTGGCGAACGGACAAGCGGGAGCGTGACCGTGAAGATGCTCCCTTCACCGACGACGCTTGCGACCGTGACCGCGCCATCGTGACGGTGGGCGATGGCCTGCGCGATCGCGAGGCCAAGCCCGGCGCCGCCCGCTGCTCGGTTGCGTCCGCTGTCCGCGCGCGTGAAGCGGTCGAAGAGGTGCGGGAGCGCGGCGGGGTCAATGCCGGGGCCGGTATCCGCGACGATGATCAGCGCGCGGTCGCCCTCCTGCCGCACGGTGAGGGTGATCGCGCCATGCTCCGGTGTGTAGCGGATCGCGTTCTCGACAAGATTGCGAACGAGGCGCTCCAGATCGCCGGCGATGCCAGGGACCGTTGCGGTATGCACCGCCAGCGTCAGTGTTTGATCGCGCGCGCGTGCGAGGGGCTGAAGATAGGCCGCGACCCGCGTGGCGAGCGCGTCGAGATCAACACGGGTCGTGGGGTGCGGCGTCGGCTCATCATTGCGTGCGAGCAGGAGCAGGTCCGCGACGAGGTCTTGCAGGCGGGTCACTTCATCATGGACCGTCAGCAGTGTCTCGCGATACGCGCTCGCGTCGCGCTCCCGCCGGAGGGTCACATCCAGTTCGCCGCGCATGATCGTCAGCGGTGTGCGCAGTTCGTGCGAGGCGTCCGCCGCGAACTGGCGTTGTCGTGCGAACGCCGCTTCGAGGCGGGCGATGAGGGCGTTTAGCGTGCGCGCCAACCGCCCGATCTCATCGTGCCCCGGTGGCTCAGGGAGGCGTTGGTGGAGGTCGGTCGCCTCGATGGCCTGTGCCGCCCGCGTCATCCGGTCTACCGGAGCGAGCGAGCGGCCGGCGAGAAAGAGTCCGCCACCACTGGCGATAAGGAGCATCAGCGGCACGAGCGTGAAGAGGATCGCGGCAAGCGCCTGAACCGTCTCATGGATGGTGTCCTCGGAAAGGCCAACTTGCAGGATGCCGCGTATCGGCAGTTGCAGCGGCATCGTCAGGACCCGGAAGCGACCATCTTCGGTGGTGAGGGAGCGGATCGTCGTCATGCCGCGCTGTGCAGCCGCGATGTCGTTGGGCAGCGCGGGAACAGAGCCAAGAGCCGAGGTATCGTCAATCAGCAGCCTGCCCGTTACGTCGTAGAGGCGCATGAACTGCTCGCCCTGGTTGCGATCGGGTGGGAGGCGCGTCATATCCCATTGCGGGACGCCGGTATCGCTCGTGATCGTCCCCGCGATCAGGGTCGCCCGGTTGCGCAGGCTATCGTCGAGGTTGTTTTGGAGCGTGGTCGTGAGCCGCACGTCGAGGATGGCGCTGAAAATCAGGAGGACGACCGCGAGGAGCGCGACGTACCAGAGGGTGAGTCGCAGGCGCAACGATTGCCGCAGGGGATGCACGATGGCAGTACGCATCTAGCACGCTTTACCCACGGTGATCTGGTAGCCAACGCCCCGGACGGTGTGGATCAGTTTGACCGGATAATCGTCGTCCAGTTTGCGCCGGAGCGCGCGGATATGCACGTCAATGACGTTGCTTCCATTGTCGAACGCGTAATCCCAGGCGTGCTCGGCGATCGCCGTCCGTGTCAGCACGCGATTCTCGTTGCGCATCAGGTATTCGAGGATCTGATACTCCTTGTTCGCGAGCGGGATGACCGCGCCCGCCCGCCGGACTACATGCGTCGCCGGATCGAGCGTGAGATCGGCGACCTGCAAAACGAGCGCCCGGCCACCCGGCTCGCGGCGCAGCAGGGCGCGGATGCGGGCGAGCAACTCGCTGAAGGCGAAGGGCTTGGTCAGATAATCGTCCGCGCCCGCGTCAAGCCCCGCGACCCGATCCTCGATCGCATCCCGCGCGGTCAGCATGAGGATCGGCGTGTGGACGCCACGCTGGCGCAGTGTGCGGCAGACCGCGATACCGGATTGACCGGGCAGCAGCACATCGAGGAGAACGAGATCGTAGGGCGCGATGGCGTACCAGTCCAGCGCCTCGTCGCCATCGTATGCGACATCAACGGCGTACCCTTCTTCCACTAACCCCCGCTTCAGGAAGGCAGCGATCCGGTGTTCATCTTCCACGACCAGGATACGCAAATCATCCACTCCTTACCATCTACCCAGTGTAAGCGTACCGCGTCAGGATGAAGTTCTGATGAAGCCCTGAAGGCGGTGTTCGCCAGAAAGAGGCTATGCCGCCTATGCATACCTGGACAGGGCTTATGCGTTCTCGAAAATCCTAACCCCCACCCCCTTCCCTCCGAGGGAAGGAGAAGTGAACCTTCCTGGGGTGGAGGCATTCCCGGAACGCCTCGGTCGTGCGATGCGTCACCCCTTCCCTGTGAGGGAAGGGGCCGGGGGATAGGATTCCCCGGCGACGGGAACGTATACGCCCTACATACCTGGACCGCAATCGTTCAGACGATCCTTCCAATGTGCTACACTGCGTTCGGTCGCGCAATGCAGACGAATGGCGCTCGCTGACGATCCACACTTGGGCAGGTACGGGTATGGCACAATCTCGGCCGCCACTCACACCGATCACCCGCGATACCCCTCCCGTTGGCGCTGCGCGCAGCCCCCGCCCGGAACCGCTGCCGCTTGCGCGGCATGGTTCCCCCGCCTTTCTCGCCCCGTCGCACAATTTGCCGACGTTTCTTACCCGATTTATCGGCCGAGAGCACGCCATCGCGGCGGTCGCCGGATTGCTCGACTCTGCCCGATTGCTCACACTGAGCGGACCCGGTGGATGCGGCAAGACGCGTCTGGCCTGTGCGGTCGCTGCCGCGTGTGCGGCCGCCGAGTCGCCGATCTCTTTTGCGGACGGTCTCTGGTTCGTCGAGTTCGCGAGCCTGAACGACCCGGCGCTCGCTCCGCAGGCAATCGCGGCCGTCCTCGGTGTCCGGGAAGAACCGCGCCGCCCGCTGATCGAAACGCTCTGCGACGCGCTCGCGCCCCGGACGCTCCTGCTGGTGCTGGACAACTGCGAGCACCTCGTCGCGGCGGTCGCGGACATCGCCGATACACTCCTGCACGCGTGCCCGCATCTGCGTCTTCTTGTCACCAGCCGGGAAGCGCTGCGCGTGCCTGGTGAAATAACCTGGCGCGTGCCCTCACTCTCCCTGCCTGAGACGCCGGACACCGTCATGGCTGCTCACCTGGAAGCGAGCGAGGCGGTGCAACTGTTCGTGGACCGGGTCCGCCTCCACCAGTCGGCCTTCACCCTCACCGATGCGAATGCTCCCGCCGTCGCCGCGATCTGTCATCGCCTCGATGGCATGCCGCTGGCGCTTGAACTCGCCGCCGCCCGCGCGCATGTGCTCACGATGACCCAACTCGCGGCTCGCCTTGATGCGGCGTTGTCTCTGCTCATCCACGGGGGCCGAACAGTGGCTTCCCGGCATCAGACTCTGCGGGCGACGCTCGACTGGAGTTACGCGCTCCTGACTGAGGACGAGCGGGTCGTGCTCCGGCGACTGGCAATCTTCGCCGGGGGCTGTGATCTCGCCGCAGCCGAAGCCGTCTGTGCAGGCGACGGGATCGCGCAAGCGGACGTCCTCGCTCTCCTCGCGCAGTTGGCCGAGAAGTCTCTGGTGCGGATGGAGGAGCGGCGGGAGGCGGCCCGTTACCGCCTCTTCGAGACGGTGCGGCAGTACGCGGAAGAGCGCTTGCATGCCAGCGGCGACGCGGAGCGGATACGGCAAATACACACCGACTGGTACTGCACGGTGGCGGAGGCAGCAGGCGTGGCATTGATCGGTCGTGATCAGCAGGGTGCGATGGATCGGCTATTGCCCGAGCAGGACAATATCCGCAAGGCCTTGCACCGGTTCCTGGATATGCGGCGTGCCGAACAGGGCATGCGGATGAGTACGGACCTCTGGCGGTTCTATTGGCATCAGGATCACTTTAGCGAGGGAAGCCAGTGGATTACGGCATTCCTTGCCCTCGACGCCGAGGCGAATGCGGAACATGCCTCCGCAGCGGCACGGATGGATGCACTCTTCGCTGCCGGTCGGCTGATGATTGGGCACGGCGCGCACAACGCGGCCCGCGCGCCGCTCGCGGAGCTGCTGACGGTCGCGCGTCAGCAGCAGGATGCACGGCGCATCTCGATCGCGCTCACCGGGCTGGGACTGATTGCCTTCGAGCAATGCGCGTTCGATGACGCGCGCGGGCTGCATGAAGAGGCAATCACCGCCGGTCGGGCATCGGGCGATCAGTTCGCGCTTGGTCAGGCGCTGCACAATTCGGGTACGGCCTTGCTCATGCTCGGTGAGACCCGGTCCGCCCGCAGCCGTCTGGAAGAGAGCCTCGACATCGTCAGGCAACTGGGAGACGGGGGGAATGTCGCGCGTGCCCAACGCTGGCATGGAGTCCTCGCAATCATTGAAGGGAATGCGGATCGGGCGCGCGCCATCCTCGCTGAAGGCCTCGCATTCCACCGCGCGGGGCAGAGCATGCTCGGTATCGCCGAGTGCCTGGCGGCGTTCGCTGCCTTGCATGCGCTTCAGGGGCAGTACGCACGGGCGCTTCGCATCTTCGGCGCGGTGGCGGCGATCCGGGAAACGATTGCCGTACCATGTGCTATGCCCATGCGGCAATGGCTCTCTGGCAGGCTCGCACCCGCTCGCCAGGCGCTTGGCGACGCGGCGAGCGCGGACATGGAGCAGGAGGGCCGCGCGTTACCCGTCGAGGACGCCATCGCGGCAGCGCTCGCGACCGGACCCGACGCACCGACGATGACAAAAGGCCATGCAGCGTCGCCATTCGGTGGATTGAGCGCGCGGGAGCGCGCGGTCGTGGCGCTGCTCGTGACGGGCAAGACGAACCGACGCATCGCCGAGGAACTCTTCATCGTCGAAAAGACGGTGGAACTGCATCTCTCCCACAGCATGCGCAAACTCGGCCTCCACACCCGCGCGGAACTCGCGGTCTGGGCGGTCAACAACGGCCTGGTTGATCGCTCCGCTGTACCCCCGATTCCTCTTCAGTAACGTGTTCTTCATCGTTCACGGACGGAATTAGGGGATAAACTAGGGATTCCCCTAGTATCCATCCCTATACCCTTGCTCCATACTTGGTACAGAGTAAGACGGTGGGGACGTGATCCCGTATGTTTGTACGCTACGGTAAGCCTACGGTAATAGTATGGGGAAATAGACATAATCTGCGGAGGTGGGCGGGATGGCAGACGAGAAGCAGCAGGTCTCACGACGCGAGGCGATGAAGACGGCCCTGAAGGCGGGGGTGTACGCTGCACCGGTCATCCTCGCGGCATCTATCCCGGCCGGTGTCGCCGCTGCCTCGCCGCCCCCGCCACCTCCTCCACCACCGGGTCCCTGCGGCACAGTGCCCGTCCTCAGTACCATCGCCATCACCCAACAACCCGCATTCAATTCGCGCTTCTGCGGCGGTGGCCCGTCCTCCCAACCCTTCGTCAATGTGGCGATCACCGCGCTCACCGTCACCTGCGCGTCGCCCAACACCACCTATGAACTCACGGTCGCCTCTGCGGATACGGATGTCATTACTTCCAATATCATCGCCGGCACCCTCACCACCGATGCAAACGGCTCCGCAACATTTGCGACCACACTGGGGCCGAATACCCTGACGCAATTGGATGTCACCAGCGGCAAACTCCCGACAACGTTGACGGTCCGGCTCGTGCATCCGCCGACCGAAGTGCCGGTTTTCGCCAGTGTGGACGTCACGAACATCACGACGCTCGGGTGCCCGACGCCGCTGTCGGCGTCGGTCGCCCCGATTGAGGGGCCGGTTGGGACGGTGTTCACCGTGACGGGCAAGAACTACCCCGCCAATAGCCAGGTCACCGTCGCGATCCTCGATTCGAACGGCACGCAGGTGCTGTCGCAATCGGCCCCGGTGAATGGCGTGGGCGGGTTCACCGCGACCATCGACACGAGTTCCTTCACCGTGTCAGATACGTATGAAGTAACCGTCAACGGACAGCACTTCGGTTTGTTCGGTCTCATTTTCGGCGTGCTGCCATCGGTGACCGCCACGCCGCCCTCCGCCCCATTCGGCACCGTCTTTCGCATCACCGGCGCAGGCTATCTCATCAGCCCGAAGCGTATCCTCATCAATCCGGTCTACCTCTGGATCAACACCCCCGACAACGTTACCGTCGTGCAACCGACGGTCCCGGTGGATGCGTCGGGGAAGTTCACGACGAGTTACGACTCGAGTAC
>JALYUS010000029.1 GCA_030853625.1 Chloroflexota bacterium | reverse complement strand
CGCGGCGACCGTGTCCTGGCGGCAGGAACGGTGCTGACGCCCGCTGCAGTCGGATTGCTCGCTTCGCTGGGTAAGGCAGATGGTTTGGTGACGCGGCGGCCGCGCGTCAGCGTGCTGGCGACGGGCGATGAACTGGTCGAACCGGGTCAGCCGCTCGGGCCGGGGCAAATCCACGACTCGAACCGCTTTGCGCTCGTCACCGCCCTCGCGCCGCTCAGCGTGACCGTCTCGTACGCGGGCCTCGCGCCGGACACGGACGACGCCCAGCGCGCCTTTCTGATCGCGCGGATCGCCGATTCTGATGTGGTGATAACCTCCGGCGGCGTCTCGATGGGCCGCAAGGACCTCATCAAAGGCTTATTGGTGGAACTCGCGACCGTCCACTTCCGCCAGGTGCATATGCGCCCAGGCAAGCCGTTCACCTTTGCGACCGCCGGTCCGCAAGGGAAAACGCTCCTGTTCGGGCTGCCGGGTAATCCGGTCTCCGGTCTCGTCGGCTTTCAGGTTTTTGTCCGCCCCGCGCTACTCGCTATGCAAGGGTACCGGCAGCCGGATCGTCTGCACGCACGCGTTCGCCTCGCCCACACTGTGACGCCAATTGACCGCATAGACTACATGCGCGTCGCGCTCCGCCGCGCGGATGACGGTGTGCTGGAAGCGACTTCAACCGGGCCGCAACAATCGTCCCGGCTCGCGTCGTTCATCGGTGCGGACGCCCTCGCCATCATTCCGTCGCGCGCCACGCCCTATGCCGCAGGCGAGTTGGTGGACGCGCTGCTCCTCGCTTGACATCCATATCTTGACGCCGCGACACTGCATCGTGGACGAGACGATTGCGAACAAAGAGCAGGAGGACCTTGATGGCAACGGATACCAAAAGCGCTCCGCAGTTCTTTCAAGTCGCCGCGCTGACCGACGTGCAACTCCTTCCCACCGTGCCCGCGCTTCGGGCGCGTCTGATCGCTGGCGACCGGCTAATGGCGATGTTCGGGAATGCGGAGCCGGATGCCTCATTGCCGCTGCATAGCCACCATCACGAGCAGATCACCTACGTGCTCGAAGGCGCGATTCACTTTCAGGTCGGCGAGGAGGAGCACGACCTCGGCCCCGGCGAAGGCTTGATGATCCCCGGTGGTGTGACGCACGGCGGCATACGGGTCGGGCCGGAGGGTTGCCGCTTCCTCGAGATCTTCACCCCGCTGCGCGATGAGTACGTTGCGTTGATGCCCGATGCGAAAGAGGACGCATCAGGGACATAGTCCGTCGGCACGATGTGCGGCGGCGTCCCTTTCCGATCCATGCATGGCATACGCCTTGCGCTTCTCCAGGTACACCGTGGCTCACGGTGGTCGCGATGCCGCGACCGAAAAATCCGCAGAAAGAGGCACATGGATGGAACGAAGCGACTTGCCCGACAAATTGTTCGCCGAAGACACCCTGTCCTACCCAAACTCCGTGGATGGCGAGCGACCGGCTGCCAACGATCAACAGGTATCCGCGCACGGTGCGAAGCGTGATGCAACGCCGGGCGAACAGTCGCCGGATGAGGAGATGCTCGCCGTCGAGTACCGCGCGGAGGAAGTGCAAACCCCCGGCCCACTCGAACACACACCAAGCCCGGAAGACCTCTTCGAACCAGGTGGCGGCAATCCCTCCCCTGGCGCGGACATTGAGGACGAAGCGCCCCCGGATCGCGGGGGCCGGACATATTAACGCTCTTTGAACCGTTAAGACGCCAAGAAAGACTTACCGCAGAGCGCGCAGAGGACGCAGAGCACACAGAGGATTATAGTATTTGGCCTCCTCTGTGTGCTCTGGGTTAAATCCCTATCTCGACCGCTCAGAGCGATTCCTATTCGATCTGGTACGCAGCGACATCGAAGACCATCGGATTGAGCGTGGCGAGCAGAACGCTATCGAGCGCTTCGAGTTCCTCTTTTTGCAGGGCGCGATCCGGCACGACGAGTGTCAGTTGTCGCCCATTCGTGCGGCAATAGCCGAGCAGCGCCGTGAGGGTATCGAGTCCATCCCGGCTGCCGAGCGCGTCGGTCGGCAGGACGGCATAGACATAACGGAGCGTATAGACGCCGTCATCGTTCGGATACCAGAACTCGATATCCGGCACGACGCCGCGCCGCACGCCGGGCGGCGGCAACCCATCCACATTCGCGCGCAGTTTCGCCTGCGGCCATCTGCCCGCTAATCCCCCAACGAGCCACCGCACCCATTCCTCACGCGGCGCATCGCTCGCTGGGATCTCGGACGCCTTGTCATTCATCAGTCATGGGGAACGGATGCGATTGGAGTATCGGCTGATTCGCTCGCGTAGCGGATCAACTCCGTTCCTTGTGCGACCATCATGACGGGGCCGGTTCCCGGATCGCGCAGTAATGCCCACATATGAACCGCGTTCGGCCCATACGCCTCGACCTCTTCGACAACGTAGTCTAACGCCTCACGTTCAGTGTAATAATCTTCGATGAGATTACCTGAAGCGTTATCCCAGAGTTGATATGTCGTTTCCACGGTGTTCCGTCTCTTCCTCATGTGCCGGTACAACCGAAATGACAAGCCGTACAATCTCGTCCGCATCACCCCATAGAGTGTAATGCCCCGCATTCTTGCCCGTTCTCTCGTAGGTTATACGCCCGTCGGCGGGAATTGCAACTTCGGCGATGAAATTCCCCTGTCCGGGATTGGCTATAGCAATGCGTCGCGCCTGGTCGAGCGTCGCGAATGTCGAAACACCCCGCCATCGCCGAAGTTGCACCTCGTTCATTGGCATCGGCTTGCCAAGTCGCTCAGAGGAGAGAAAGTCGTCGCGCGTGGGCGGATTGTTCTTCACTGTCCGATATACGCAATGGGGCTGCGGCATTGTGCCATTCCTTCGCGTCGTCCACTCGCTCTCAGCGGTCATCATTGTACTTGCCAAAGGGCCAATCGAACGATACGATCCCCGTCGGAGGTAGCCGAGATGCGCTGGATGCTCGCTGAACGGCACTGGTTCAGCAGAAAACATGCTCAAGGATTCTGGTTGGCCGCGTATTCCCCTGAAGTGCCTGGATACGCGGCAGGATAGAACGGCACGGCCCCATTTCCATGCGCCCGCATGGCGGTCGTGTTGTTGCGCTCCTGCTTGTTGGAGGAGCGTCATAGCATGCAGCATTCACCGGAAATCATCGAAGAGGCTATCGCCGCGACCGCCGTTGCGACGCCCGTCGCGCGCTGGCGGCTCCTGCCGTTTATCGCCTTCCAACTACTCACCGCCGGGACATTCACGTCGTCCATCTGGGTGCTCTGGCTCTTGCATCGCGGCTACTCGCTGGCACAGATCGGCCTTGCGGAGGCATGCTATCATATCGCGAAGGTCGCGCTCGAAGTGCCGACCGGCGCTTTCGCGGACACGATCGGGCGGAAGTGGAGCCTCGTCGCTTCGGCGATTGCCGTAACGATCGCGACTTCGCTCACCTGGTGGTCGCCGGTCTTCCCCGTCGTGATGCTCGCGCTGCTGATTGACGGCGCATCCGGCTCATTCCGCTACGGCGCGGATCAAGCATACCTCTTCGACGCGCTGAAGGACGAGGGGCGGTCGCATGGCTTCATCCGCATCCTCGCCAATATCCTCGCCGCGTCCTACTTCGTCGCCGCGCTGATGAGTTGGGCGGGCGCGTGGCTGTCGGACTGGTCGTATGCCTGGCCGTTCAGCCTCAATATCGCGGCGGCGATCATCACCGGCATTCTCGCCGCGCTCCTGCCGGAATCCGTCCGCACGACGGCACACCGGACGCTCGGCGGCGTCGTGCGGACGATACGCACGGGCATCCGCACGGTGCGGGAGCGTCCGGTGCTGCTCCGACTCGTACTCTTTGCCGCGTTCTTCTTCACGGCGCACACGCTGGGGAACATCTATCTGCAATCCGTCCTCAAGGGGCACGGCTTCGCAAACGGCACGATCGGCCTGACGCTCGGCGTCTCCGGCATCGTCAGCGCGGCGGCGACGTGGCTCGGTGGGCGGTTGCCGAAAGGATGGCGAGCATGGGCGCCGTTCACGCTGCTCGCGGCGGCGACGGCGGTCGGGACGGTCTTTCAGGGGTTAGCATTGGTGCCGCTCGTGCTCGTCGGGCTGGGCATGCGGGAAGTGGCAATCGGCATCTTCGAACCCCTCTTCTCGACGTGGACAAACGACGAAGCGCCCTCGGAGACGCGTGCGACGGTCCTCTCGCTCTCGGAGTTCGGCTTCAGCGTGACGATGGTCTGGTCCTTCCCGCTCACCGGCCTGCTCGCCGACCGCGCGGGCTGGGGCGTCGCGTATGGCGCGGTCGCGGCAGTGCTAATGGTCCTCATTGGGGCAGTGTTGCTGATTGGGCGAAGAACCCCGGTCGCGCTTTCAGAAGCGGGATGAGCAATCTTGTCCCTGTTTCACGTCGGATCGTTCGGCGCGACGACAACAGTGAAGTGCCGCGCGGTCGTCTCGAAAGCGCGGAGGACGACGCGCGCTTCGTCGGAGATAACGGCGGTTTCGTACTGCTCGCCAGCGAAAGCGCGCACCGCGTCCAGCGAATTGATTGCGCCACAACACGATGTCCATATCGTGTCTACCTCCTCAACGTTGCTGGCGCCCTTCATTAAGGCAGCGAAAAGGGTGACAACCGCCCGAAAATCACCCGCCCGCCGCGTTGCCGATCAATGCACCGGCGGCGAAGACGAGTGCGCCACCAACGACGATCTGGATCACCGAGAGGATGAACTTCGTGCCGAAATACTTCGTGCGAATCAGGGCGATGGCGATCAGTTCAATGCCGACAACGAGATAGGCGATAATCAACGCGATGTGGATGTCCGCGATGAGGAATGGGAGAGCGTGGCCGACGCCACCGACGAAGGTCATGCCGCCGGTAATCGCGCCGCGAGCGATTGGGTGGCCGCGCCCGGTCAGGACGCCATCGTCCGAGAGCGCCTCCGCGAAGCCCATGCTGATCGCCGCGCCGACCGCCGCCGCGAGACCGACGAGCAGCGTCTGCGTGTGGTTATGAGTCGCGAAGGCGGCGGCGAAGAGCGGCGCGAGCGTCGAGACCGAGCCGTCCATCAGCCCCACGAGGCCCGGCTGAACGATCTTCAGCAGGAAGGAATTGTCCTTGTCTTCCTGTGTCGGTTCGGTCTGCGTCATCGTCTCCCTCGCGGCGTTTTCGGGCGCGGGGAGGGAGGTGGCGGCGGGTTTCGCGGCGTCCGACGATTGCGGCGGCATCGTCACACGGTCCGGCTGGATGCTGATCCGCCCGACGCGTTGGAGGGCGGTCGTTGGCACGAGATAGGGCTTGCCGCCGAGCCGCCCAACGGTCTGGAGGTGGGTTTTGCCGACATGCTGCGCTGTTTCGGGCCGGTGCAAGGCGGGCCGGAGCAGGTTTGCTACCGCCTCGACCCGGTCGCGGCTTGTCCGGCGCGGATCGTAGCGGAGGGCGAGCGTATTGTCGTTCTCCATTTCGATGCCGGTAATGCCATCATTGGCGAGGAGAGCATCGAGAACGAGTGCGCCACAACGCGGCAGCACATCATCGGCGGGGACGGTTACGGTTTGTGGATCAATCATCGTCTGGCCTCATGTCTTCCTACAAGGGTATGATGGCGCGCATGACAGCGGTGCGCTCGAACCGACGTTCGCAATTTCCTTTTCATTGTGGGCCTTTGCGACGGCAAATGTCAAGATGAAGCAAGCCAAATTAGGTTACACAAACCCCTTTATTAATTCTCTTTCGCCTTCCTCTTTTCGATCCGTAAGAGGCATAAAACTACTGTGCCTTCCGGTTGTGAAACTCCGCATACATATAGGATGCAAGCCGCCATCCGAGGTTGATCGGTGAGCCGCTGGCATTGCAGAACGAAACGGACAGTCGTTTCTCTCAATTGCATCTCTGAGGCGGCGCTTCCACACGCTCGGCGTCGGCCCCGAACGATCCCGCTCAAATAGCTGACCGCCGCATGCCTTGCGGACGCGATCGTCGCCGCGACGACCGACGATGCGATGATCCATCGCGCTGCTGCGGTGGAGCGAATATCTGGGCAGAGAACGGCATCGAGAATGCGATGCCTCATTACCGGGTGGACCGTGGATGGGTAGCCGGTCGCAAGCGTGATAGGTGGCGTTACGCGCTCCGCGCTCTTGGCCCGGAAGCGTGGATCTCGTCAATCTCGCGCGATGTCCGGTGCGCCCGGAGTCCGGCTTCATATCCCTTAATGAACGAATCGAGGTCCGTTGCGCCATATTCGCGCGATCGGTTTGCCAGGACAAAGAGTACATCCGCGTCTTCTTCTTCAAGCGCCGCGAAGACATTGTAGGCATCGTCATGCGCATGACGCGTTTCATCCGCTGTCATCGTTTCGCGCACATGCTGCGTCAACTCGGGAGGAATAGGGCGCTCCTCGCTATTCATGGGGACACTCCTTTTTCCCGATCCTTCGCCTCGGCCTCGCGTAGCCGTTCGCGGATCTGATCGAGATCGCGCTTCGCAGTCGCGATTCCGCGCGTCGACTTCTTCTGGAAACAGTGTAGCACGTAGACCGCGTGCTGAAATCGCACGGTGTAGACCGCCCGATATGTATCGCCTGACCAGTCCTCAATCACTTCCAGGACGCCCGCACCCTTGAAACCTTTGAGCGGCTTCGCATGCGGATTTTTCTCACCCTCCTGCGCATCCTGAAGTGCGACGCCAATCCGCCAGCGAACGGGCTTCGGAAATGCACGTAGGTCATCACGGGCCGCGCCAACGAACATGAGGGGACGGCTGTTCATTTCCATATCCATTCCGACTACCCATCATAGCGACCGAAGATGAGGCTGGCGTTCATGCCGCCGAAGCCGAAGGAGTTGGAGAGGATGGTGCGGTAATCGCCCGCACGCGGGCCTTCAGTCACGTAATCGAGGTCACAGCCGGGGCCGGGAGTTTCGAGATTCGTTGTGGCGGGGATGCGGCGATGGGTGAGGGCAAGCGCGCAGAGCGCCGCCTCGATCGCGCCTGACGCGCCGAGGGAGTGCGCGGTCAGCCCTTTCGTACCGGAGACGGGAATCCGGTAGGCGTGGTCGCCAAAGACATCGCGGATAGATTTCGTCTCAGTCGCGTCGTTGAGCGGCGTGCTGCTTGCGTGGGCATTGATATAGTCAATCTGCTCCGGTGCGAGAGCAGCGGTGGCGAGAGCCTGACGCATCGCCCGGGCAGTATGGATGCCCTCCGGGTGCGGCGCGGTCATGTGGTGGGCGTCATTCGTCGTCGCGTAGCCGAGTACTTCGCCGTAGATCTGCGCGCCGCGTGCCACTGCGTGCGCCTCCGTTTCCAGCACGAGGATCGCCGCCCCTTCGCCCATCACGAAGCCATCGCGTTCGGCGTCGAAGGGACGTGAGGCGTGCTGCGGATCGTCGTTGCGCGTGGACATCGCCTTGATAATCGAGAACGAGCCGAAGGTAAGCGGATAGAGCGGCGCTTCGGAACCGCCCGCGATGGTAACATCCACATAACCGTCTTGCAGGAGCCGCCACGCCTCGCCAATCGCGATCGCGCCGGACGCGCAGCCGTTGGCATTGGAGACGGTCGGGCCAGTGATGCCGAGTTCGATCGCAACATTGGACGACGATGCCCCGCCGAAGACGGAGAGGGCAAGGGCGGGATTGACGGCGCGGATGCCCTCATGGACGTACTTCTCGTGCTGCGTCTCCGCATAGCCGATGCCGCCGAGCGCGCTACCGATGTAAATCGCCGTCCGCTCGCACAATTGCGGGTCGAGCGTCAGATGGGCATCCTCGACAGCGAGCAGGCTGGCGGCGAGCGAGAATTGCGCGAAGCGGTCCAGTCGGTTCTCGCGCCGCTTGTCCATGTACGTAAGCGGGTCGAAGTTGTCAATTTGCCCGGCGACACGGGAGCGGAAGGGCGCGGCATCGAAGCGCGTCAGGCAGCGCACCGCGCTCTCGTTGCGCATCGCACCCTCCCAGAGCGCCGCCCGGCCCGTGCCGACCGTCGTCACTGCCCCGATGCCGGTAATGAGGACGCGCGTCCGGTTAGCCACAGACAGCCCCCACCCCCAACCCCTCCCCCGCCATGCGGGAGAGGGGAGGTTGCACCGCTCTTACCGAATCTTGCTTCCCCTCGCCATCGCAATGGAGCGGGGGCTGGGAGGTGAGATTTCCTTCCACCATTGCCTTGATACAACGCAGCGTCCGGCGGGCAATGGCATCAACAAAGAACTGGCCGACGATCCGGTGTGCGACGAATTTGCCAATCAGCGGCCATTTGAGCGTGAAATCGTGCGTGATCGTGACGCGCGTCGCATCGCCTTCGGGCTTCAGGAGCCAATACACATCCATTCCCTTCGTGAAGCCGCCGATATGGAGAAAGTGAAGCAGGCCAGTCGCTGGATTGCTCTCCTGAATGGTCTTCCAACCGACGGGGATTTTGCCGAACGGCAGGAGTCGCCACGCCTTCATCGTCGCGATCTTCTGTATCGTGCCATCGGGCTGAACCGTACGCTCCGTCAGCAGCACCGAGCGATAATGCGGCAGCATCATCGGCCAATCCTCAATCGCCGCGCCAAGCGCGAAGATAGGTTCTCGCGGTCCCGTCATCAGCATGCTCGTCTCGGTATACAAAAAGTCTTCCCTTCTTCCCTTCCCTTCCCTCTCTCACTTGCGGAGGAGGGGCGGGAAGGGGGCCATTACGGTCGCAAGAGATTCCAGAGATAGACAGGCGAGAATAGCCCGCGTTGCTCTCGCTTCGTGCCGAGGTCGCCGAGCACGAGTACCAATTGGCGTGCCAGTGTGGGGCGTGAATCCAGTCGCGGCGTGACATAGTTCATCAGCGATGGCAGATGGACGAACAACTGCACGAGGTAGTTCGCCAGCGTCTTCTCCGCGAAGGCGTGCCGCCGCGCCGCGAGATACGGACGGAGCATCGTGACATCCGTCCGCCCGGCGCGCAAGGCCTGATCCGCCACCGCGAACGCAAGTTCCGCGCCCCGTAGCGCCTTGTAAACCCCTTCGCCGGTGAACGGGTCGAGGTAAATTGCCGCATCGCCGACAAGCAGCACGCCATCCGCGACCGCCCGTCGCGCGCCCTGCGCCAGCGGCCCAACGCCATGAATTTTGCTCACGCGGTGCGCTCCAACGAGCGCTTCTCGCACCGGCGGCAAGGCTTCGATGCACGCCTCGAAAAACTGCTCCATCGGCATGCCGCGCCGCTTCATCATCTGCATATCCACAACAAAGGCGACATTCGTCAGGCCACCGCCGAGGGGTGCGATGCCGCTGTAGCCATGGAAACCGCGCGGCCCGACGACCATCGCGCCATACTGCTCCAGAGCCGTGACACCCGCGTAGTGCGCCATGATGCCGACGCGCTGCGGCCAACGATGCTGCCAGCGCGCCGCCGTTAACCCCGCACCCTTCGCCACCACTGAGTGATGGCCGTCCGCGCCAATCACGAGCCGCGCCCGGATATGCGTCTCGCCCGCGTTCGTTTGCACGGTTAGCGTGCGCTCGCCATTCTCATACGCCCCGACCGCCTTGACGCGCGCGCCCTCGCGTACCTCGACACCCTGCCACTTCGCGCCGTCGAGGATGATAGTGTCAAGTGTCAGGCGCGGGATCGAGAGGGCGTAATGCTCGCCGGTGATCGCATGGTAATCCACGGTGTAGTGCGTGCCGTTTGGCGCATAGACGCGCATGCCGGAGAGCCGGTGCGGCGGCAACGCCTCGATCGCATCCGCGACGCCGAGCCGACGGAGAATCGTGATGGTCTGCGGGCTGCTGTACTCGCCGCACGGCTTGTCGCGCGGGAAGGTGGCGCGGTCGAGCAGGAGCGGATCGTACCCGGCCTGCTTGAGCAGAATCGCCGTTGCCGCGCCCGCCGGCCCGCCGCCGACGACAATGACAGCGCGCGATTCGACCGCTGGTATCATGTCGCCCGCCGTGCGACGAGCGCCATCCGCCAGAAGAGATGCGGCGTGACGGTAACGTTCGTCAACCCCGCCTCCTGTGCCATCGTCGCTAATTCACCGGCTGTGAAGGCGCGGAGGATCGAGAGCGGTGCATCGTGGCGGGTGAGGCGATTCGTCGTCGTCACGTTGCCGAGCAGCCATGCCCCCACATATCCCGGCCATGTGCGGACGAGGTCGTTGAGGATAATACCGCGCCGCGAGACACGTCCCATCTCCGCCAGTACCGTTACCGCCTCCGCGCGCGGGAAGTGATGGAGGGCGAGTGAGCAAACCGCACTATCGAACGCGCCATCACGATAGGGAAGGGCGCGCGCGTCGCACGCCTCGACGGTAATCGTCGGCTCGCCCGCCGTCTCCCGCCGTGCGACCGCCAGCACATCTTCGCTGACATCCGTCGCCAGCACGCGCAGATCATAGCCGCGCCGCCGCCCCCAACGGACGAGCGCGCGGGGAATATCGCCGGAGCCGGTGGCGATGTCGAGGAGTGTAATCGGTGTTCCACGGGAAACGCCGTCGAGCATCTCCGGCAGATGGCGCAGGACGACCGCCGTGCCACCCGCGAAACGATTGACGCGCCGGATATCGCGCAGGTTGTGCGCGAGCGTCGGCGCGGGGATCGTGCCGGGCGCGTCCAGGAGTTCCATTGCGTCGCTATGCGGCGGCGCCGGTAGGAACGGACGCGGGAGAAAGGATGTCCGGGCCATTACGCGTCGTCCATTCTGTAGCAAGGCGATCCGTACGCGCGGGAAACGCGCACCGAACAATACCGCATTAGGACGCCTCCGACAACGACGCGAATCGCAAGGGATGCGTCTCAAACCCGGTCGCTCACGCACGATGGAGGGACGGGTGGAGGCAGGTCCAGCCTGTGGGTCAATCAGGCTGGAAGCCTGCCTCCACC
>JALYUS010000838.1 GCA_030853625.1 Chloroflexota bacterium | reverse complement strand
GAGAGGGTGCGGGGCTTGGTGGCGCGGGGCGCGCGGTGACGCAGGGCCGCATCACGCCCTTCGCGCACGAACAGACGGCGGACACGTCCACCAGTGGAAGGATTGACCTCCAGCGCGTCGGCGATGGCGACATCCTTCCATGCGGGACCGTCCGATCCTTCGTCGGCTTTGAGCAGGATGCGGGCATGGGTGAGTTGGCGGGCGGGAGCGGTGCCACCGGAGAGGAGCCGATAGAGGACGGCACGGTCGTCATCGCCGAGGAGAACGCGATAGATCTTTTCTCGCATATTGAGCCTCCGGCAGGAAAGGATGCCGCGCCGATCGGCGACATCCGTACCTTACCATCTCAGGCTCGCGATACAGTAAAGTCATTGTGTCAGACCACTAGAGCGGTTGTCATGAAGGTTGCTCCACTTCCAAGAAGTAATCACAGTGGTGATACCAGCCGACCACATCTGCGGTCGTAACTGTGTCGAGGATTGGCCCGATCGCGTCCACCAGCGCGGCATTAGTGCGGGCCTCCTCCCGCCGCATCGCCGTCTTGATCTTGCTGAAGGCTAACTCAATCGGGTTGAAGTCCGGTGAGTATGACGGCAGATAGCAAAGCCGACACCCCGCTGCAGCGATCAGCGGGGCGACCCGCGCATCCTTATGCACACTCAGATTATCGAGCACGACCACCTGCCCCGGCACGAGCATTGGCACGAGGAACGCCCGCATGCTGCCCAGAGGGCACCCGGTGACAAACGCCTCGCCGTCCGCCGCTCCCTCAATCGCCATGCATTCTCCCATCCCACGATACGTCAGCGACGCGAAAAGCGTGGTGTTCTTGTGATGATTGCGCGGTACATGCCCATAGGCCCGCTCCCCACGCGGGGCACGCGCATAGCGGGACGTCATGTTCGTTTGCATCCCACATTCGTCCACAAAAACATACTGCGTCGCTGCGCTCAGCGCTTCCCGCGTGCGCCAAGCGGCACGAGCCGCGTCGTCTCGCTCCGTGGCGATCAGGCTCCTTTTTTTCGTGTCCACCCGGCCCGACGTTGGGCGCGGCTCATCGTGCTGATGCTCACGCGCACACCCTGCTCCCGCTCCCACTGGTCGCAGTGTCTTTCCAGTGTGGCATCCGACATCGCCTGTCGTTGGGCGAGCAGGGCAGGATACTGCGCTGGTGCGATGGCGGGGGTAGCGCCGGGAATCGGCTTGGCAGCAAGGGAACCGGTCCGTTCCCATTCCCGGACGTAACGACGGACGGTGGAGCGTTCGACGCAGAAGCGGCGGGCGACGGCAGATTTGGCATTGCCCGCCTGGACGGCCACAAGGATACGTTGACGCAGATCAGGAGAATATGCTTTCATAACTTGCATGATACTACTGCGGTAACCTCTCTGCTAATCGCCCTAGTGGTCTGACAGCGATGATTTGCCATATTGACGGTCATCGTGAGATGAGACGGGATAGAGGTGTTTGAGGGTGATCCGCGCATCTGCCGTCGTGAAGCGCCAGTCAATCGTCGTCGCCGCGTTGTTGCGCCGTGCTTCCCAGCCTCCGACCTCCTGCCGCAACCGATCGTCATCCGGAAGGCGCTGTCCCAGGTATTGCCGCACGAGCACGCTGAACTCAATCTCCGCCATATTTAGCCAACTGCCATGCTTCGGTGTCGGGTGGATTTCGAGCCGGTCGGCGATGCGCTTCGCCTCAGCGGGCGGGAAGGCCTCGTAGAGCGACGCGGGCGTGTGCGTGTTCAGTTGATCCATCACGAGCACGATCTTCTCGGCATCGGGATAGTAGACATCGACCATCTCCCGCACGCAGTGTGCCCAGTCCACTTTCGTGCGTCGTTCGGTGACCGTGACATGCCGCCAGCCGCGCAACGGCTCGCAGACGAGGAAGAGGTTGGCGACCCCGCCGCGCACGTATTCCGGATCGGCGCGCGCGGCGATCGCGGGTAGGCACGGCAACGGCTCACGCACCTCGCCGAGTAACTGCGTATGCGTCTCATCGAGGCAGACCTGTGGGAAGCGAGGATCGTACGGGCGGGTATAGACTTCCAACACGTCTTCCATGTGCCAGACGAACTCGGCACTCTGCTTGGGTGGGATGCACCAGCACTGCTTCAGCCACGGTTTGAGCGCGTTTGCTTTAAGGTGCGCCGCACCAGCTCGCGCGAGATGCGACTGCCGCGCTCAATGGTGACGAACTCCGCTGCGAGCAAGCGTACGCTCCAGCGTTCGCGTCCCGTGGGAGGCGCGCTGCACGCCAGGGCGATCAGATGCGCCTCGTCGGCGCCGGAGAGGGTGCGGGGCTTGGTGGCGCGGGGCGCGCGGTGACGCAGGGCCGCATCACGCCCTTCGCGCACGAACAGACGGCGGACACGTCCACCAGTGGAAGGATTGACCTCCAGCGCGTCGGCGATGG
>JALYUS010000809.1 GCA_030853625.1 Chloroflexota bacterium | reverse complement strand
TGTTTCAACCACGGCTTGAGTGCGTTTTTTTGAGCGTGCGGCGCACCAACTCATGCGAGACGGGTACCCCGCAGTCGAGGGTGACAAACCGCCCCGCCAGCAGGCGCAGCGTCCAGCGGGCACGCCCCGCAGGCGGGGCGCTACAGGCGAGGACGATCAGGTGGGCTTCCTGCACGCCATCGAGTGTGCGCGGGGTGGTGGCACAGGGCGGACGGTGGACGAGCGCGGCCGCGACCCCCTCGGTCGCACACCGCCTGCGCACGCGTGCGACGGTCGGCTCGCTCACTGCGACAGCAACAGCAATCGCCGCGTCACGTTCGTGTGGCCCGCCCGGCCCTTCGTTCGCTTTGAGCAGGATACGGGCATGGGTGAGGGTGCGTGCGGCGGCCGTCCCGCTGTTGAGCATCTGCTGTAACCGGGAACGTTCATCGTCGGTGAGGAGGACGTGGTAGCGTTTGGCTGGCATCGCGGGACGCTCCGTTGGCGATTCCCCGCCCCTGCGGGAACGATGGAACGGAGCATACTCCCATACGACCTATAGATCAAACGTCCCGTGACGGGACATTAGTCACGATACGTTGCTGATGTATGACATTTTTGTCATGCGTCTGACGACCGATAATCCTTGTATGTGGCACGCGTCTTGCCTTTCGCATCCTTACGATCGTGCATGAACAGGAGGGTACCGACGTGAACGCCAGCAACAATCTCAAACGTGGTATGAATCGGGTACACGACGCGGTAAACCAGGTGGCGCGTGCGGCGGCCAAGGATGCTGACGGTCACAGCCACGTCAATGTCGCGCGGCGCACGAACATCAAGGTCGCGAAGAATGTCGGGCATGATGGTGGTACGGCTCATGCCTGTGCGACGCAGGTGGCGCCGACCGAGCAACACGGCGATGATCAATCGCGATAGGGAACCGATTGCACGATCGGACGGAACCATGAGTGGGACCCAACGGTATGGGCCACAGGGGTCAGAAACGAAGGAGGCTATTATGGCTGACGAGACGAAACAGGAATTGACTGCGGAAGAACTTGCGGCGCAGGGCGGCGACGCGATGCCCGACCGCGAGGAGATGAGCCTGTTGAACCTGAATGTGGCCGCCCCGGTCAATGCAGCGGTGGCCGCGAACGTCCTGTCCGATAACTCGACAGCGACCGCGAATGCGACGCAAACGGCACCGATCACGCAGACCACGACCTAACCGTCCCGGCGAGCGTTAGTGGATACTCCACGATGGGTCATCTTTATCGAAAGGAAATGTGACATGACCGACGAGAAGAAGGAACTGACGGCGGAAGAGATCGAGAATGAGGGCGGCGAGCAGTTGCCCGAGCGCGAGGAGATGTCGCTGGTGAACGCCAATGTCGCGGCACCGGTCAATCTGGCGGCGGCGTTGAACGTGCTGTCGGACAACTCGACCGCGACCGCGAACGCGACGCAGACCGCGCCGATCACGCAGACCACGACTTAACCGTCCCGGCGAGCGTCATTGGATACCCATGATGGGTCATTTCTATCGAAAGGAGACATGTCTTGACCGACGAGAAGAAGGAACTGACGCCGGAAGAACTCAATGCGCAGCAGGGCGAGGAATTGCCCGACCGCGAGGAGATGTCGCTCATCAACGCGAATCTCGCCGTCCCGGTCAATGCCGCGGTCGCTGCGAACGTGCTCTCGGATGGCTCGACCGCCGAGGCGAATGCGCTGCAGCAGACGCCCATCAATCAGTCCACGACCTAGTACTCTGACATGGCAAGTTTGCTACATTGTGTGACCCTTGACGATTCTCCGTTCCACCGCTATCAGCAACTGCTCTATGCGGCAAAGCGGGCGTGTCAGACCACTAGTCAAGTTTCCCAAATGGGCCGGCGGTGTGCCGATCCTGATGTGATGAAGGAGTAACACCATGACGGACGAGAAGAAGGAACTAACCCCGGAAGAGATCGAGAACCAGGCCGGTGAGGAACTGCCCGACCGCGAGGAGATGTCACTGATTAATGCAAACATCGCGGCGCCGATCAATGCGGCGGTGGCGGCCAACGTCCTCTCTGACAACTCGACGGCAACGGCGAATGCCACCCAGACCGCCCCGATCACGCAGACGACATAAGGAAACGCCGTTTCCACTGCGGTGCGCATGCACCGCGCCCACGATTGATCCAGCGCGGGTCGGGCTTACACCGACCCGCGTCGTGTGCCCGAGGCAGTGAGGTGCGATCCGATGGCTCAGACGACATCCCGCCCCAACGAGGAGCCGCAAACATCTCAGTCGACACCGCCTCAGCGTGTGCCCTCGCCCGACGGTAATGCTGGTCGCGCGCCGGACAGACGCGAACTGGAGCGGACGGCCAATGCTGCTGCCGACGTACCGGAGCGCCCCGCACTTGCCCCCAATATCGTGATGAGTGGCGAGATGGAGGAGAGCGGATTCGCGGAGCCGCAGTGGATGGTGCAGCGGAACGGTCAGTTCATCCATCTCACCGAACTCCTCTATCACGTCGCCGAGCAGATTGACGGGCAACG
>JALYUS010000802.1 GCA_030853625.1 Chloroflexota bacterium | reverse complement strand
ATGTGGCACACATGCTCGGTGCGATGGAAGCGATTGCGCCCTTTCTCGCTGTCGCGGCGCATGATCCGGTGATCGGGCCGCTCACGCGCGCGTTGCCCGGCCTGCGGCTCTTTCGCAAGAGCGATGTCGTCGAGGAAGTGATCGTCAACATCCTCGCGCAGCAGATTTCGCTCCCCTTTGCCTACCAGTGCAAGGCGCGGCTGATCGCAGCATACGGCCCGCGCCTCACCGTCGGCGGCACGACGCGGTATGCACTGCCAACGCCCGCCATTCTCGCGACGGTCACGCCGGAGGCGGTGCGCCCGCTGCTCATTTCGCGGCAGAAGGCGGCGGCGCTGCGCGCTTTCGGGGAAGCGGTCACGTCCGGCGCGCTCGACCTCGTCACCCTCCCACAGTTGAGCGATGCGGCGGCCATCGCCGCGCTCACCGCCGTGCGCGGTATCGGCCCGTGGACGGCGCAGTGGACGCTCGGCCGGACGCTGGGGCGCGGGCATATCGTGCCGGTCGGCGATGTCGGCGTGCAGGCGATGCTCGGCCGCGCATACGGCCTCGGCCGCAAGATGACACCCGACGAGGTGCGCCGCTGGGCGGACGGCTGGGGTGAATACGCCCTCCTTGCTGCCGCCTACGTGATTGCCGGGGCATGGCGCGGCCTTCTGCCCTGACCGGACGCTCCGTAGCGGCAATCCCCACACACCCCACGCGTGACCGGTTTTTGCGACAGACGGCAGAACGATGCCGTGATGACGGTGTGACATGATACGATGCCCCGGTTGGGATTGCACGAGGTGAACAGACAAGGGAGCGGGCATGACGATTCTCGACGCGATGTATACTGACCGGCAGGCGCGGTTTATCACCCTCGCGGATGAACTGGCGGCGACTATCGCCCCGCGCGCTGCCGCCTATGATCGCGACAACACCTTTCCGTACGAAGACTTCGGGGATTTGAAGAACGCTGGCTACCTCGCGCTCACCGTCCCGGAGGCGGACGGCGGCATGGGCGCGAACCTCGGCGAGTTCGTCCGCGCGCAAGGGCGGCTGGCGCTGGGCAATGGCGCGACCGCCTTATCCAGCACGATGTCTCTCTCGACGATCGGGCGTGAGGCGCAGTTTCATGCCTGGCCGGATTCCATCCGGGCGCGCGTTTTCGCCGGGGCCGTACGCGATGGCGCGACGGTCAACAGCATTGCCACCGAACCGGAACTCGGCTCCCCATCGCGCGGTGGACGACCGAACACGACGGCAAAGCAGGTCGAGGGCGGCTGGCTGATTACGGGCCGCAAGACGTGGAGCACACTCAGCCCGATCCTCACCTTTTTCCTCGTCTTCGCCGGAATTGATGAAAAAGAGGAGACCGGCGATTTCCTCGTCACGCGCGGTGCGGCGGGTCTCTCGGTGATCGAGACGTGGGACAGCCTCGGCATGCGCGCCACCGGCAGCCATGACGTGCTGCTGGAGAACGTCTTCGTGCCGGATGCCGATGTCGTCCGCGTCGGCGGGATGCGCAAGGGCGCGGACCCCGGCGCGACCGATCACCGGGCCTGGGGGGCGCTGGCGGTAAGCAGCGTCTACCTCGGCGTCGCGGAGGCGGCGCGCAATACGGCAGTCCAGTACGCGACGGAGCGCGTGCCGACGAGCCTCGGCAGGCCGATAGCCACACTCCCGGCGATCCAGGCAAAGATCGGCGAGATAGATATCGCCCTGCTCACCGCTCGCTCGCTCCTCTGGCCGGTGGCCGACGAGTGGGATGTCTCCGGCGGTCGTCGTTCCGGCTTCGCGGGCCGGGTGGCTGCCGCGAAAATGACGGCGACGAACACCGCCGTC
This sequence comes from Chloroflexota bacterium, assembly GCA_030853625.1. Taxonomy (GTDB): domain Bacteria; phylum Chloroflexota; class Chloroflexia; order Thermomicrobiales; family JALYUS01; genus JALYUS01. The sequence goes on along the minus strand of JALYUS010000802.1, from coordinate 5,295 downwards.
CGCATCGTGGACCTCGCGATGCGCGTCGTCGGCGGTGCAAGTCTGACGAAGACGTTACCGCTCGAACGCTACTACCGCGATGTCCGTGCCGGGCTGCATAACCCGCCAATGGACGATATAACGCTGACAATCGCTGGCAAAAGTGCATTCGGACAGGATTAACCCGTCACACATTCGCGCGCTGACCCGTTCAAATGAACGGTGACATGCGTTGCCTGCGGAATAACGCGCGATTCAGCCCTCTGTATCCCATCGCGCGCGTATGCTCTGCTATACTGGCGAGCATGCCACGCGAGCGTTTTGTTTCGTGGCGACGAGGGGGGCGTATGGAGGCCGATGCCGTACACGTCCACGCGACGGACGATGTGCAACGGGCACGCCGAAACGAAAACCTGATGCCGCCGGAAAGTGTGCGAATCGCGCCGCATAGTGTCCGCGCGGCACGCCTGCCGGTGCGCGGAATGCTCCTGCCTCGTCGACACCGCCCAACCCTCGCCGCCCTCGCCGCCTTTTACCGCGAAACCCGCACGCTAGGTACGCCGACACCGGCGCATGGCGCACGCCTCGATGCATGGGAGACGGAGGTCAACCGTGTCTGGGATGGTGCGGCGATGTACCACCCCGTGCTCTCACCGCTCGCCGCGCGCGATCTGCCGCGCGAGCCGCTCCTCGCGCTCCTCGCGGCGCAGCGGGAACGCCAACGAACGCCCTGCTATGAGACGTATGATGATCTCCTCGGCTTTTGCGCGCGCGCGGCCAACCCACTCGGACGGCTCGTGTTGGCGATCCTCGGCTACATGGACAGCGAGCGCATCGAACATAGCGATGCCCTGAGCACCGCCGTGCAGTTGACCGCCTTCTGGCGCGACATCGCGCGCGACTACACGCGCGGTCGCATCTATATCCCCCGCGAAGATATGCACCTCTTCGGGGTCGCCGATGACGACCTCGCGCGCGCCATCGCGCATCATCGCGCGGACACGAATATCCGCGCGATGGTTGCCTTCGAGATCGAGCGCGCCCTCGAAGTGCTCCATCATGGCGCACCACTCGTCACGATGCTCCGGGGGCGGGCGCGCCTTGATTGCGCGCTGGTCATCTCCGATGCCCGCGCGATGCTCGCCGCCATCGTCCGGCAAGGGTACGATCCCTTCGTCACCCGGCCGCAACTCTCGCGCACCGCCCGCGCCGGCACGCTCTTCGGCGCTGTGCGCTCCATCAGCGAAGAGACGCTGCACAGTCGCTAACGCGTGATTATCACGAGCAAACCGAGCCGCGCATGGGGACGATGCCACGATGCCCGACGACTACCCGATAACTGAGCGCCGCAAGGCCGAGCATCTGCGCATCACCCTCGACGAGGATGTCGCCTCCGGCCTCACCAACGGCTTCGAGCGGTATCGCTTCGTCCACCAGGCGCTCCCGGAGTGCGATCTCGCCGCCGTTGACACGCGCCAGACGTTTCTCGGCAAGACGCTGCGCCTGCCCCTCCTGATCTCCTCCATGACGGGCGGGACGGCGGAAGCGACGACGATCAACCACCGCCTCGCGGCAGCAGCCCAGGCCGCCGGGATCGCCCTCGGTGTCGGCTCGCAGCGCAGCGCGGTGGAGCAACCGGCGCTCGCCGCCACCTTCCGCGTCCGCGATGTCGCGCCGGACATCCTGCTCTTTGCGAATATCGGCGCGGTGCAACTGAATCGCGGGTACGGCCTGGATCAGTGTCGCCGCGCAGTCGAGATGATCGGCGCGGACGCCCTCATCTTGCATCTCAACGCCCTGCAGGAAGCGCTTCAACCGGAGGGCGACCATCAGTGGAACGGTCTCCTTGCGCGGATCGAGGCGGTCTGCCATGCGGTCGGCGTGCCGGTCGTCGCCAAAGAGGTCGGCTGGGGGATCGCGCCGACCATCGCCCGGCAACTCGCGGATGCAGGCGTCGCGGCGATTGATGTCGCGGGCGCGGGCGGCACCTCATGGAGCCAGGTGGAGATGCATCGCGCCCGCAATCCGCTGGCAGCGCGCGTCGCCGCACACTTCGCGGATTGGGGCATCCCGACGGCGGAATGCGTCACCAGCATCGCAGCATCGCTTCCAACGCTGCCGCTCATCGCCAGTGGCGGGTTGCGCAATGGCGTGGAAGTCGCGAAGGCAATCGCTCTCGGCGCGCATGTCTGCGGGCTTGCACTCCCCTTCCTCACGGCGGCAACGATCTCAACCGAAGCAGTGCTGGAAGCGATCGAAGAACTGGCGACGACGCTACGGGTGGCGATGTTCGCGACCGGGACGCCCGATCTCGCCGCGCTGCGGGGGACGCCGCACCTCATCCGATGGGATGCCCCACTGCCCGCATAATTGGTGGCGTAGGCTTCAGCCTGCGCGAGAGATCACGGGCTGAATCTGCCCAAAAGGCTCCCGGCCACCACGTTATCGCTTCGCGAATGCTTCCTCGATTTTGTCCGCGAGGTCCACATCGCGCTTCGTGATCGTACCCGCATCGTGCGAACGACAGGTGATGTCTACCTTGTTCCAGCCGTGGAGCGTGATGTCCGGGTGGTGCCAGACCGCCTCGGCAATCATGCCGACGACGACGACGAAGCCGAGCGCGTGGGTGAAATCGCTCAGTTCGTATGTCTTCGTAATACTTTCACCTGTGCGCTCCCACCCCGTGAGTTTCTCCAAACGTGCGGTGATTTCGTCGCCCGTGAGTTTATCCATCTGCTGCCTCCCTGTCCAAAGAACGGCTACGTCGTGCGATCGCCGGCCAGTGCGGTGCAGGCCATGACCAGTTTGGTGTTCGGGTTCTCGAAGCCGAGTTTGACCGTCGCGCGGGCGGGCCGCTGATCGTCCGGGAAATGCTTCACATACTCGGCGTTCATGCGCGCGTACTCCGCCGGATCGGCCAGCCCGACCTGGATCCAGACGACACGCTCCAGCGATGACCCGGCCGCTTCGAGGATTTTGCGCAGATTCTCAATCGTGCCGCGCGTCTGCTCTTCGATCGTGCCGCCACCCGCGCCGCTTGTCTGGTTCGCGCCGCCAACGCCCGACACCCAGACAAACCCATTGGCGACGACCGCCCGGCTGAACGGTAAATCCCCCCGCCCACCCGGAATGTTCTTGATGTACCGAATCTCATCCGCCATACCAACCTCCTCCTTCAGATTGACAAACCGATTGAACCGCAAAGGCGCAAAGAGCGCAAAGGACGCAAAGAAGGGAAAGATGAAAGACGGGATGCCAGGAGAATGCTATGACACGTCCGACGCGCGGTGAATCATAGCACTCGTCTTCACGCTTTCTTTTCTCTTTTTCCCCTTTGCGTCCTTTGCGCTCTTTGCGCCTTTGCGGTTCTCCCCGGTTTCCGTCGTTTCTCTCACCCCACCGCGACGGGTGCGGGTGGGACACTGTCGCGCGACTGGGAGGCGAGCATGGCGGCGACCTGGCGCTCGACATCGGCGCGGCGCGGGACGAGCAGGCCGAAGAGCGCGGAGATGAAGATAAAGAGCGACATAAAGGCGTAGACGGGCCGAACGCCGATCAGGTCAATGCCGAAGCCCGCGATGGAGGATGAGAGCGGGAAGCCGCTCATCGAGATGGCGCGGGCCGCGATGTTCACCCGCCCTTGTAGGTGATCGGGGATCAGCCGCTGGCGGAGCGATATGACGGTGATAATCACCATCTCGACGCAGAACGCGCGTAGCATGAGCAAGACGAGCGCGGCAGGTAGGGTCGGCGCAAAGGCCATCGCGACGGTCAGGAGACCGGCGAGCGAGAAGCCGCCAATCATCATCGTGCGGATACCCAATCGCGCGCTGACGCGGGTGACGAGGAAGGCGGAGGCGATGCCGCCGATTCCCGACGCGGCGTAGAGCAACCCGACCAACCCCTTGCGGATGCCTAACCCTTCCAGCGCATAGACGGGCAACAAGCCATAGACGCCGCCGTCCGCGAGCGTGAAGACGAAGAGGACACAGGCGAGTGCCCGCACGGTACGCTGCCGCCACAAAAACTGTAGCCCCTCAACGAGATCGGCGCGGACACTGCGCTCCTGTGCCGCATCGAGAGCATGCCGTTGGAACGGGCGGCGAATCGAGGCGAGCGCGCAAAATGAGCAGGCGAAAGTGACGCAGGCGACCATCAACGATAATGCCTCACCGATGTTCGTAATTAGCAGCCCGGCGACCGACGGCCCGACCAGCGCGCCGACGGAAACCGTGATTTGCAGGCGCGCGTTCGCCTCGACCAACTGATCGCGCCGAACGAGCGCGGTAAGCGTGCTCAGCGCGCAGGCATCGAAAAGCACGGTAAAGAGTGGCGCCAGTGCGGCGACAATGTAGACATGGAGAATGGCGACGGTCCCGAACACCGCCGCGATGGGAATGCTGCCATACAAGACGGCCCGCGTCGCGTCGCACGTCAGCATGATGACGCGCCGGTTCATCCGATCCGCCGCGACGCCCGCCCACGGCGCGACGAGCGGGTACGCCAGTGTCTCGAAGGCGGCGACGAGGCCCGTCTGCCACGCCGAATGCGTCCGGCTGAAGACGAGAAGCGGCACGGCAATCAGGATTGTGAAGTAGCCGTAGACGGTCGCCGCCTGCGACGCCCAGAGTTTGCGAAAATCCACATTGCGCAGGAGCGGAGGCCCGGCAAACGACACGGCGGCAAATTCCCTTCCCGGCGGCGCGATCCGACTGTCACGGTGAGCATAGCGGCGGTATAGGAAGGATTCAAGGCATCGGGGCGGGGAACCTAACCCCCGGCCCCTTCCCGCGAGGAAGGGGAGTGAGCCTCTGACAGGCCGTGGCGTTCGGCGGAACACCCGAATATCCACAATGAGTCACCTCTTCCTCGCGGGAAGGGGCCGGGGGTTAGGTTCTTTAGACAGGAATAATCGTCCGCGCGCCGCACTTCTGATAGAGTGACACCGACGACTGATGGATGCGCGATGACGCGGGAAGGAGAAGCCAATGCATACGCGGGATGAAATCCGCCTGACGACGCTTGCTGCCTGCGCGGGCTGAGCATCCAAACTTGGGCCGGGGGACCTGGCTCTTGTCCTTGCGCCGCTCGCTGCGGTCGCCGTCCCAGCGGAATTGCTCGTCGGCCTCCACACGAGCGACGACGCGGCCGTCTACCGGCTGACGGATGATCTCGCCGTCGTGCAGACGGTGGACTTCTTCGCGCCCGTCGTGGACGACGCGTACGACTACGGCGCGATTGCCGCCGCGAACGCGATGAGCGACATCTATGCGATGGGTGGCGACGTCCGCTTCGCGCTCAATGTCGCGGCATGGC
>JALYUS010000790.1 GCA_030853625.1 Chloroflexota bacterium | reverse complement strand
GTCCCGCATCGGACTCGTGCTGCTGGTCGTGCTGTTGCTCTTGTTCTTCGGGAGGCATCGCGCCCGTTCCTTTCGTGCGGCATCACGCCGCCTGATTTACTGCTGCACGTTGCCGATGATCTGGCCGCTGTTGCTCATCGTTGGCTGGTCGCTCTCTCCCGGCTGCCCCGGCGCGGCGGGCGCAGGCTTCGGCTGGAAGGGGTCGGCGAGGTTCTCTTGCTCCATTTGGACAATTTGTTCATCAGAATATCCAAATTCCTTCATAACTTGTCGGGCAGAAACTCCGACCGATCTTTTTAGCACCAGTATCGCAGCATGGTCCTTCTCGGCGCGGGGCGTCGGGTCTTCCCAGAGCGCGATGAGACGCGCCTCCGGCTTGCGGGCGATCAGGAGCGCGAAGGCCATCGCATCCTCCCAGACATTGCCGAACGCCAGTTGCCGGTCTTTGACCTTCGCGATCAACCGCGCCTCGGCGGTTTTCATCGATTCACCCGATGGCCAGCCGCCTGAATCGTGCAGGAGATAGTGCACCGGCGTGCCGCTGACGGCGGCAATCTTGTGCAGCCAGTCCACCTCACCGGCGATGAACTCGGTAATCTTCGCCTGCGCGAACTCGCCAAACTTGACGTTCGCATCCTCAACCGTCCACAACCGATCCGCACCGGGGATGAAGGGTGGAATCGGCGCGCCCGTCGTTGGGTCCTTATCAATCTCCAGTCCCGTCGCGTAGCGTTGCGGGTAGGCGATGAACTCCTGCGCGACCAGCCGGTCACAGATGGACTTGTTGAGGCCGTCCTGCAAGGGGATGATATTGACGAGTTCCGATGTGCCGAACTCACCGATGCCCGCGTTGTTGCCGAAATGGAAGACCGGCACGCGCCCGTACGGATTCGGTAAGGGCCACGGCTCACCGGGGCCTTGAAACGGGAGCAAGGAGCGCGGGTTCTCCGGGAGTGCGCCGTTCGTCGCGGCAGCGGTGATGTACTTCTCGATCCGATCCGCGTAGTAGAGGGTGACGCGCATCTTGCCGTCCGCACGCGGCCATACCTTCGCCGCCCACGTAATCAGTCCCGGTTCCTCGTCGTCGTAGCACACGGTCATCGCGGCGGCGCGCTGCGGATAGATCGCCGGTTCACCCGTCACGTCCGGCCAGACGATCACGTACGAATCGCCTTCGGTGAGCGCCTCGAAATGCACCTGCCCGCTCTTGCGATCCATCCGGTTGTCGTTCCAGACCGTCCACGCATCATTGGCGCGCGTCTGGCCCCCGTCGGCGGTGAAGCCGATGACGGTCAGCCGGTCGGCGGGAACATCCACCACTACCGGGCAGAGGTTGCAGGCGAAGGCGCGAAAGAGGCTACCAAAAGTGTTCCTAAATTTATCGGTGGCAAATAATAATCTATGGTTGCCATTATAATAATCGCTGTACTGCTGGTAGGTGGTCAGGTTCGCCGCCAGTGTCGTGAGGGCGGTGGCGAGGTCTGTGTCCGGCATAGGGGATACCTCGCTTAGAAAGAGACGATGCGACGGGAGCGGGCGGGCGGAGAGAGGAACGCGACTGCCCCGCTCACAGCGTCCACCTGATCATCATGTTTGCCGAGCGGAAAAGGAACGGCTTCGTCAAGAAAGTCCTTATTCCAGTCGCCGCGCACAAGGGCGATATTGCCGACTTTCGCTTGACTACTGACGGGTGATGCTCGCTCCGTTTTGTCGCCAGTTGAGCGTATACCCTCAACATTATGGCCAAGCAAAACATCTGTGACGTAATGGTCGATCACGTCCTTACCGCTGCTCCCCGGCTCCTGCTCGATGCGGATCGCCACACGCCGCCCATCGAGTGCCGCTGTCTGCGCGATCAGTGCCTCAACACCACCCGGATCAGCGCGGATGCTCGCCATGTCCTCGATGTAGATACGGCGATCCGGCGTGATGCTGACGCGCGCGCCGCGCGTCCAGTCCGGGTCGGGGTTGGCGCGGTTCGGAGCCGTCGCCGCCTTGTCCCAGAAGCGCACAGTGCGGGCATTGGCGGGCGCGGCATCAACAATCGGGAACCATTCGCGCTGAAAGAGACCGCCCGCGAGAATGTCCACCGCGTGCTGACACTCGGAGAGGAAGGCTTCGAGGCCGAAGTCGCTGACCATCTCCTGACAGCGTGCGAGGTCTTGCCCCGCCCACGTCGGTGTACCGCCCGTCAGAATCCAGCGGCCCTCACGCGCCTCGTACGCCATGTCCACGAGTGCGGGAATCGGCCCGATCATCTGGCGATCCGCGAGGAAGTCCGCGCGACCGTCCGCGAGTTGCGCGAAGACGGAATCGGGATGGACGAGGTTTTGCACCGCAAGTACCGCGAGATTCTGCGCACCGGCCGGGAGCACCTTTTTCGTCAAGGCGCGAATGCGCTTCTCGGTCGTGAGGGGCGTGTCGTTCTCGCCGTCAATGTCGTCAATGACGATGAAGCCCGGCCGGTCGTCGTCCACCTTGATACCGCGCGCCGCCGTATCCAGTCCGAGCGCGTCCAGCGTGAAGCCGCTCGCCGTGCGCAGCCGGTTGCGCCGCCAGCCCTTGATGTTGCCGAACTTACCCACGGCCCGCTCGGAGAGTGTCGGATAGTAGGACGCTAATACGTCTGATTCGAGTAGCGCCGCGACGTTCGCGACATGATCGTCACTTTGCTCTTGCGTCCCGCACACGTACAACCCGTACTTGCGGAGATCGCGCGCACCGATGGCGACGGCGGCGAGTTCGGCCATCGTGGACTTGCCTCCGCCACGGGCAAGGATCGCCACGAGCGGGGCGGGGCGGGCAGCGGTGGCAATCGCCCATACCCATTCGCCAATCGCGTCATGGTGCGGGGCGGGGTCGCGGAGCGCGTCCGGGAAAAGGGTTGTCTGCCACGTCTGCCAGTCACCCTCAATCGCTGTGGTCTGCGACCGCTTCGGTGGCGAGAGCGTCACTCCCCGCTGTTGCGCTAATCGCAGCGCGATCGCCTGCTGCAAGAGCGCCTGCCGTGGACTGGATGTAATTGCGTAACTCGCCATCGTCCATCCCTAACAGGTCAATCACCCACGCGGGCAAGCCCTCAGCGGTGCGCTCCATCTCGCTACCGATCTTCAGGGCGGAGAGGGCGGCACGCTCATCGGCGATGGCGTTGCGCGACAGGTATTCCATGCCGCGCTTGTGTGCCAGTTCGCCGCCACGACGGTGCCGCTCGATCATCTCCGCCTTGCGTTTGATGGATGCGCGGGCATTACGCAGTTCCACCTCAACATCGCGGGCATCCGCTTTCGCTCGCCAACCGAACCAGTCAATCCAGTGATAGACCGAAACCATCGAGACGCTACAGTCTCTCATAACCGCTTTGTAATCACGATCAGCGTCGTACCACACCTCGAAGGCGGCATGATGCTTGGCGGTTTCGCGGTGCTGTACAGGATCATCCGTCGTCAGTTTCGTCGGTTTGTCCATGAGACGAAACTCCTGCCGAGGGCATCGGCAATACGTTTGACGGAGAGGCGTTGTGCCATAGGGAGTGTCCGATGTGTAGGAGCGTCAGTCGGCGCGGCGTGAGGTCGAATCGTCATTTCTCCGACGGATTGTCCTGCCAAAACGCTTGACAATGATACGTCATTGACGTATACTATAGTCAGTGGAGAGACGGACGAATCAAAGGAGTACAACAATGAGCGTCGGGAAAGAGCGACAGGGAGCCGCACAAGCGAGCGGTTGCTGGATTCGCAAAGAACGCCGCCTCGCAATCTACATCCGCGACAGTTTCCAATGCGCATACTGCGGTTGCGATCTCCGCCACGCCGCCCCTGCGGACATCACTCTCGATCACCTGCTCCCCCGCTCGACCGGCGGCGACAACAGCAACACCAATCTCATCACCGCGTGCCGCAGTTGCAACTCGTCGCGCGGCGCGAAGCCATGGGTAGACTACGCAACCGGCGGAGCGATTGATCGCATCACGCAGTTGCGGAACTCGCCCGTCAATCTCCCACTCGCGAAGGCGATCGTTGACGGCACGGCGGGTGACGCAGCATTGGAGACGACACGATGAACGCAAACCTAAGCACCCAGCTCCAGGTTGAGCAGACGATTCTGGCAGCGATGGGATGTGAGCAGATCACGCCGCAACGGCGATTGGCGAGCGTCGCATGACGGCCGCCGAATTGACGGCCCGACGTGCGGCGCTCGGTCTCTCGCAATCGCAATTTGCCGCCGCGCTCGGCATTTCCGTTCGTACCATCCAGGAGTGGGAACAGGGACGGCGCACGCCCCGTCCGTCGATCGCCAGCCTCATTGATCGCGTCATCGCGGAATTGGAAACGGAACAATCTCGTCAATCGTCAATACAGGACGACCGAAAAGGAGTAGCCCAGTGAAGACGCTCTGGTTCAAAGGCATCTACGTCACGCCTATCCTCAGCGGTGCAAAGACCCATACCGACCGCAAGGCGAATGTCTGGTTCGAGCCGGGTACGACGCTCGACGCCACTGTCGGGCCGCGTCCGCCCTTCGCTCGTCTCATTGTTGACCACTGCGAGCGCATCCCCGTCTCGGCCTTTCCGCCCCAGGAGCAGGAGGAAATGCGCGCCTATGTCGGCGACATGGCGACGCGGGTGTATTTCAGTCTCGAAATTGGAGCGGCGAGATAGGAATTGCACCTTCTCCGCCCATCGGGAAGATGGGCATGCTACTAATTACACCTTCGCCGCCCATCGTCACTCGCGCGCCTGTTTCGCAAGACGCGCGAGCTTTTGTCTCATCTCCTCATCGAGCGGATAGACCCATTTACGCCGATAGACCGTGCGCGTCTCATCATGCGGGACGCGCGACAACCCGCCCCGACGATTGAACTCGCGCAGCGAGATCCAGCGCGCCCCGATCCGCACCTCGCTGATGTAGGTGTACGCCTCCTGCGCGATCCATCCCGCGCCCTTGTAGGCGGACGCGTCTTCGTCGCCACCACAATATGTGAGTAGCAATCGGAGCGATGGGTACCGTTTGCGCAGCAGTTTAACCGCGACGCCGAGACATCTTCCCTCGCTCATCGGCGGTGGCACATCGGAGAGCCAGAATTTCCGCAATTCCCACGCATCGCGCTGATGGAGTCCATACGCCTGCACCGCGTTATTGGTGCGCGGGTTGCCCCACGTCATCACGCCTTCGAAGACATCGCGCCAGAAGATGCCGAGTGCGAGCGCAAACGGATGGCCTGCGCCGAGATCGTGATGACGCTCCAAATATGCCCGCGCGGCGGCGGAATCAATCGGCGAGAGCCGCAGCGAGGTGGCGAATTCGCTCAAGAATTTCTCTCCCCGCCTGGATGGGCTCGAGCGGCATGTCGTCGTCTTGTCCGACAAACGCCTTCAATAGCATCTCATCCGCATCGAGGTAGTGGATGGTCACCTGATGCAGCGTCGCACCGTTCATCTCCGGCCACTGGGTCTCATCTGGTTGCACGGTATCGGCCAGCAGCGTCGCCAACTCATCGTCAAACCAGAACGCAGACAAATCCACCTCATCAGCGAGAGCGGCGAGGACGGCGGGATCGAACTCGGAGAGATCAGACCCACGATTGTCCGCTATCGCCAGCCGGATCGCGCGCTCTGAACCGGGCTGCACGTCCGTCCGCTGAATGGCGATCACCTTCGTACCATCACTCGGCACGACGATCACATCATCGAGGCCAACGTTGCCCGCCGCCTCGGTGACGCCATTCCCGGCGAGGACATTGCCCTCGGCGTCAATCAGAATCGAGCGCCCGAATCCGTCGGTTTGGATGCTATGCTCCACCATACCAATATTGCGAGGATTGTGTTTTCGTGCATTGCGCTGATCTGGCTTGAGGTGTCCGAGATGATTGATCGTCATAGTCTCCCCGTTATGGCAGTGAGCGCGATGCTCGCCTAAGGGCGCATTCAGCGCAGAAGAGGCAATGCGGGATTTTGTACTCGGTCAACGTTGTGCGCGCTCGCCGTAGTACGCCAGCCCAAGCCGCAGGTACGCCTCGACCAACTGTTCGCCTACGCACTCGCCAATCGAGACCCACAAACGCGGCTCCCGCTCGGCACGCGCAACGCGCTCAACTGCCAGTCGCGCCGTGGGATCAGTTCGCGGCACACTGAGCGCGTCATCCATCGGTCATTGCTCCTGCGAAGAGTGCCCGAAATTGCCTGCGAAAACGCTTGACAATACTCTCCATATCTGGTACTATATTTACATGGAAGGGGGAACGGCCCCCGGTAACGCGAGAGGGAGCATACGAGATGGCACGCTACACCGTTGAACGAGCACTCTGGGATGACGCGGACAACTGCACAGGATCAACCGTTATCCTCGCAACGGATGACCGGGACGCAGCGATTGAGGCAGCAGACCGAAACCACGACAACGACACGAATGGGCAGACCGTCGTCTACGACGATACGACGATTGTCTATGAGGCGAAGGGATGACGCCTCTCGAACTCCGCAATCGGAGGGCCGCGATGGCCCTTTCGCAGCCCCAACTCGCAGCGATCCTCGACACGAGCGTCACCAATCTCCGCAACTGGGAGCAGGGGCGCACAGCGATTCCCGGTTATCTCCATCTGGCGCTCTATGCGCTCGAACACCATCCGCCGCCCGGATTCCATCTCCCTGAACCAGCATTGCGGCGCGGGGGAAAAGCGGGTCGGCCCGCTGGTTGAGAAAAAGGCCCGGCCCCCATCCAGCGATGGAGCGTGGCACCGGGCGCCCTCTGGGCAGCAGGGGATCGCCACGGCTGTCCGGGCAACGCAAAACACCGCGCGAGGGCGGCGAGGGGTCGAAGAGAGATGGTTCGGGATACTTTAGCGAATCCTATCATAAGGTTAATCAATCGTCAATACTAGGTTCGACTTGACGATGTTGTACATCTATGGACTCATTGACGCCATCGAACGATACCTCCGTCGCGGCGATGGTGACGCGGCGGTGGTGTGATGGGCAGTATCCGCGACGAGGGAGAGATCGCGAATGTCCGCGTCATTCGCGATGCCGATCTGTTGCCCCTCACCGCCCTGCCGACCATTGATGACGAGCAGTGGCGCTCTTTGCCCAATCGCGATGACTACGCGGTCTCAACACAC
>JALYUS010000785.1 GCA_030853625.1 Chloroflexota bacterium | reverse complement strand
CTGACGGATTCCGTATGCCCATCGCGGACGGGAACGCGCGTGCAGGTCGCGCTGACCGGGAAGGGAGCGGGGCGGAATCGCCCGCCCTCCCATGTGCCGAGCATTTTCGCCGTCTCGCTCTGCAACTTCTCTTCCTCGCCGCCGATATACGGCACGACATTGTCAATCAGGTCGAGCGACGGCACACCAGGATAGCCGGCCCCGGATGCCGCCTGCAGACTCGTGACGATCACCGCCTCGACGCCGAAGGCGCGATGCAGCGGCGCGAGCGGCAGGACGAGCGTGATCGTCGTACAGTTGCCGTTCGTGACGATAAACCCCTCAGAATCAAGCCGTTTCCGTTGCACGTGCAACGCCTCCGCGTGATCGGGATTCACCTCCGCGACGATCAGCGGCACATCTGCACCCATCCGGTGGTTGGAGGCGTTGGAGAAAATGCGATGCCCTTCCTGTGCCAGCCGCAACTCGACTTCACCCGCCACATCGGACGGCAGCGACGAGACAACAACGGGCGATTCGAGCCGCGCGTCCAGCCCCTTGACCGGCAACCCGGCAACGGCGGCGGGAATGTCCGGCGAGACGAGCCAGTTCGCCGCCGCCACGTAGCGCTTGCCGACCGAGCGATCCGATGCAACGAGTTCGCGCACTTCAAACCACGGGTGCCCTTCGAGCAATTGGATGAACCGCTGCCCGACCGCGCCCGTCGCGCCGAGCACCGCGACGCCGATCTTGTCGCTACCTGTTGGCGGAACCGCAATGCCACTCATGCGCCCTCCCTCGCTTCCTCGTCGCTCAACGTGTGTAATCGCTCCTGCCAGTGCGTCGGGACGACGTAGACGGGTGGGGTCTGCCGCTCCGCGTACGATGCGTCTTTATGGCGGAACCACCAGCGGGCACGGGCGACATCCTGCCGCCGCACCGCAACCGTTGTCTGGGTACTCGCCTGCTCGTCAATCGCCAGCACGCCCTCCCGCACGAGCGTCACCGTTGCCGCAAAGGTGATACCGAGGAAGCGCGCCGCCTCGGCCACCGGCATGGCGTCCGATGCACTCCGCGCGCCGCGCAGATCAACGACGCCCGTGCGGCCATGCGCCCGCTCCCAGACGTATTCGTCGCCCAGCCCGACAATCGGTTCGCGGCGGCGCAGCAGGAGGCCCACGTCACGAAGCCGTTCGAGATCATAGTGTGCGACGCGCAGGGGCAGATTACATTCCGCCGCCACTTCCGCTGCCGTGAAGCGAGCGAGGTGCTCACTGTCCGGGTCCTGCGTCACGTAGCGGCGCACGCGGGCGAGCGTCTCGTCCGACGGCTCATCGCGCGCCGGACCCCACCATGCCGCGCGGTACTCCGCCGCCGCGACGAGATTCGAGCGCCGGGCGATTCCTCTCGGCTTCCCACGTGGCATCAGGCGACCTCCTCGATAACGGGCTGGCTGTACCGCCGCAACCAGCCGTCCACGGTATCTTCGTCCCACCGGCCTTCCGCGACTGCGTAGCCAAGCGCGACAACCGCGTCCTCCGGCGCGACGATTGCCAGCCCATTGACCCGCGCGAAGGTAAAGGCGATGTGCAATCCTGCCCGCTTGTTGCCGTCCGCGAATGGGTGATTGTGGATCATCCCCCAGAGTAGACTCGCCGTTTGCCGTGTCAGATCGGCCTCCGCATAGAGCGCGAGATTCCGAGGCCGCGCCAGCGTCGAGGCGAGAATGTCGAGCCGATTCGCCAAATCGCCGGGATCGTCCGTGACGCCCATCGCGTCGTTGTACAAAGCGAACGCCTCGACGAGCGTCGGATAGCGGATCGCGTCAGGGTCGCGCATGCCATGCTCCATCGAGCCAGAGTTCGTCTGGATGTTCCCTATATTCGCTCAGGGAGCGGCGATACCGCTCGATCTGAGGGTCCTGACTTGTGTTGAGAATGACGTGCAGGAATTCCTGCGTTGCGCGTGTATGTTCGCCTACGCTGTGAAGCGCGAGGGCGTAAAACGTCCGCATCGCGCTATCGTCGGGAAAGAGCATGGCACCCTGTGCGAGCGTCCGCGCCGCGTCGGCATTCCTCCCAATCACGCGGTAGGTGCTGCCGAGGCCAAGAAGGGATCCACGCAGGTCTTCGCTGTCAAGGCCGACGGCAATCGCACGCTCGTAGAACGGCACGGCCTCGGTCTCTAAACCCATCGTGTCGTGCGTCCATGCCGCCTGGCAGTTGAGCGTCGGATCGTCGGGATGCTCGGCAAGGAGAACCAGAGCCAGAGCGCGCGACGCTTCGAGGTTGCCCGCATCGCGCAGCCGTGCGACCTCCGCGATCCGTTCAGATAGACCGGCCTTCCCGCTACTCACTCTTCACCATCCAATACTTTCAACCTGATATACGCACCCGCATATCGGTCGCGGACTTCGCGCGATGCCGACACCCAGGGTTCTTGCAACGACGGGATGACATCGGCGCGATGGTGGAGATAGACGGCAACCTCCGCGCGCGAGACGTGCTGCACGCCGCCGTCCAACCACGCATTGATGATGCCGCGCCGCGCCGCCTGTTGCAGCACGGTGATCGGCACTCTTTCGGCAGCGGCCGCCACCGCGAGCGGGATCGCGTCTTCCATCGCCGTCACCCTTCATGCTGCGGATTCCGCAGCGGCTGGGACACAGAACTCCGCATGCAGTTGGCGGGTGGCATTGTCCGCGTGGATGCCGGGCACCGTGACGATCAACGAGCGGCCCGCCGGGTCGCCGCCGACCGCGTACATCGGCACCCCCGCCGCACCGAGCACCCGTCCGACGCGCGCCGCGACCTCCGGCTCCGCGCCAACGCCTTCCCCGACGACCGCGACACACGCCGTGTCGTCCTGCATCGCCAGCCGCCGCACCATATCCGTGATGATGTCGTCCCTGAGCGTCGAGCGGAGATGCGCGAGCATTTCCGCCAGCGCCGCACCCGTTGCGCCGACGCCGACATGGCAACTTGTTCCCGTCGTTGTCGTAAAGATCAGGCGGGCGTTGAGGTCGCCGAGCGCACCCCGAATGGCCGTGACGAAGCGGGCGAGATGCGAGCGTCCCGCCACCTGGACGGTAATCAGGCCGAGCGGGCGGAGCGTCGCGATCCCCTTGACGACCGTCTCACCGTCCGGATCGCCCGCGTCCGCCGCGATCAATGTGCCCGCGAACTCAGGATGGAACGTGTTTTTGATGCGCAGGGGAATCGCGTGCGGCACGAGCGGTTGAATGGCGCGCGGGTGGATTACTTTCGCGCCGTAGTGCGCCAGTTCTCCTGCTTCGTCATAACTGAGGGCGGCGAGCGGCACAGCCTGCGGGACGATGCGCGGATCGGTCGTCATGATGCCGTCCACGTCCGTCCAGATCCAGACCTCGGCGGCGGCGAGCGCCGCGCCGATCACTGTCGCGCTGTAATCGGAGCCGCCGCGCCCGCCGAGCGTCACCGTCTGGCCATCCGTACTGCGCCCGATAAAGCCGGTGACGACGGGAATGATGCCATCCGCGATCAGCGGCATGAGCACATTCTCACAGGCGATCCGCGTCGGCTCGACGAGCGGGTCCGCATTGCCGAAGACTCCGTTTGTGACGATGCACTGCTCCGCCGAAACCGCGACGGCGCGAATCTGCATGCCGCGCAATGCCGCTGCGACAATCGGCGCGGAACATTTTTCGCCGCACGCCGCCACGCGGTCCACGAGCGCGGGCACCGGCTCGCCCATCGCACCGATGGCGATGTAAAAGCGGCTCAGGGCTTCGAGCGTCGTCTCGACATCGGCGAGGGCGGCGGCACGGTCGTCCGGGTCGTCAATGCAGGTAGCGACGCGGCGATGGATGGCGCGCAGTTTGGCGAGCGCCCCCTGCACATCGGGATCGCGCCCGGCGGCAGCATGTTCGACGCCTTCGAGGAGCGTGTTCGTCACACCGGAAACGGCGGAAACGACGACGACCGGATGGCGGCCGCGCTCCATCGCGACCAGGTGCGTCGCATCCCGGATGCGCTCGGCGCTGCCGACGGATGTACCGCCGAACTTCATCACGAGCGGCCTGATCGCCGTCGCACGTGCCAATTCCGACTGTGCCTCGTCCATCCCAATTTACTCCGCTGACAAACAAAAACAGCGTGGCAAGCGCCCGCTGTCTCCCCGGTCTTCCTGGTGTGGGTTGCGCTCAGGCCAACTCCCCACCCGGCCAACCGGGGGTGGTAGTCGTCGTAATAATGACCGTCGTGTTCACCATGAGGCAACTCCCGCGTGCGTCAACGGGATGATGGTACAAGCGGAAGCGGGTATCGTCAAGTGCCCGTTAGGGCGTACTATGAACCGCACGATGCAGTGGTTTTTCGCCCTTGACAGGGAAAGTTGGAAGGATGGGAATCGCACGCTAAGTAGGTGCAGGTAAATTCGCGCATGTGAGGCGGGACAGTTTTTGGCCATTTTCCCTTCCCCACCGGATTTTCCGGGTTGCACGAACTTTGCAGCACCTACTTAAAGCCTATACTACCCATTGAGAGGAGACAACGAACGTGGTCATTATCAATCAACGCGTGCAGCCAACGGTATCGGCGGACCTCCTTGCCCAACTCGGCAAGATTCCGCCCGCGACGATTGGGCATGTGCTCGATCAGGAGTTTATGGACTTCGGCCTGCGGCCGCTCACCACCAACT
>JALYUS010000778.1 GCA_030853625.1 Chloroflexota bacterium | reverse complement strand
GCTCCTGCATGCACGAGTTCGTCCTGACGGATCAGAAGCAGCGACCCGCCGTGCGCACACTTGATATCGCCAAGCGGATCATTGACTACGGCTTTCACCCGATGACCGTCTACTTCCCCTTGATTGTCGAAGGGGCGATGCTCGTCGAGCCGACGGAGACGGAGACGAAGCAGACCCTCGATGCCTTCGCCGCCGCGATGAATGCCATCGCCCGCGAAGCCGCCGAGAATCCCGACATCGTCACCACCGCGCCGCACAACGCGCCGATCACCCGCCTCGACGAAGCGACCGCCGCCCGCAAGCCGAACCTCCGCTGGCTTCCCGCTGCCACCGCGCCGGAGCAGGGTTCGCCCCTCGCGGCGCGGTGAAGTCACGGCGTGGGCCGTGGTTAAGGCTCCTGCGGTCATCGGTCAGGGTTCTCGCGTTTGTTCTATCACGGCTGAGAATGAGGTGAAGGCATGGTTCACAGTCGGTACGTCGGCGCGCGCGTCAAGCGGAAGGAAGATCCTCGCCTCGTTACCGGCAGTTCCACCAACGTGGACGATCTGCGGCCACCACGCACCGTCCATATGGCCGTCCTCCGCAGCGTCTATGCCCATGCACGGCTCGTACGGGTGGATGTCTCCGCTGCTTTGGCGCATCCGGGCGTCATCGCGGCCTTTTCCGGCGAGGAGTTCCGCGCACTGTGCGGGCCACTGCCAGCGCGCGAAGGCGAAGCGATCCCCGGCATGAGTGGGTTCGTTCCGCCGCTCGTCTGGCCGGTCGCGGCGGATCGGGTTCGCTTTGTTGGAGAGGCGGTGGCGATTGTCGTCGCAGGAGACCGCTATGTTGCGCGCGACGCGCTCGATCTGATTGACGTCGTCTATGACCCGCTCCCTGCCATTGCGGACGCCGATGCCGCGCTGGCGCCGGGCGCGCCACAACTCTACGATGAAGCGCCAGGGAACATTGCCTTCACATGGCGGCATACGCAGGGCGACGCGGCGGCCGCGTTCGCGACGGCTGCCGTGGTCGTCGAGCAGCGTATGGTCAATCAGCGCATCGCGGCGGCGCCGATGGAGCCGAGGGCAATCCTCGCGCAGACCGATCCGCTGAATGGTGGGCTGATCGTCACGACCTCCACACAGAATCCCCACGGCGTGCGGAAGCAGCTCGCACAACTCATCGGCCTCCCCGAGACCGTGATCCGCGTGATTGCCCCGGAAGTCGGCGGCGGCTTCGGCGTCAAGTCGGGTCTGTACCCGGAGGACGCGATGGTTGCCACGATGTCGCTGCATCTGCGCCGACCGGTCAAGTGGATCGAGTCGCGCGGTGAAAGTCTCACCACGACCCAGCATGGCCGGGGGCAGGTGGCAGACGTCGCCATCGCGGCGCGGGCCGATGGCGAAATTACGGCGCTACGCCTACGGATCGTTGCTGATCTCGGGGGTTTTCCGCGTGGCGTCTTTGTGCCTATTCTGACCGGGCGGATGATGAGCGGCGTCTATTGCTACGGCACGATTGACCTGGAGATTACCGGCGTCTACACCAACACGATGGCGACGGGCGCGTATCGCGGCGCCGGGCGACCGGAGGCGGCGTACTATATCGAGCGCATCGTGGATTTGCTCGCGCGGGAACTCGGGATGACCCCAATCGAAGTCCGCAGGCGCAACTTCATCCCGCCCGACGCGTTCCCCTACCGCACGGCGACCGGGCTGACGTATGACAGCGGCGATTACGACAAGGCACTAACGCGCGTACTCGAATTCGCCGACTACGACGCGCTGCGGGCGGAGCAAGCGCGCCTGCGCGCGGCGGGGCGGTATCTTGGCATTGGGCTGGTGACAGCAACGGAGATTAGCGGTGGTGGCCCGTTCGAGAGCGCCGATGTGCGCGTCGAGCCGAGTGGCGCTGTCACGATTTCGACCGGCATCTCGCCACACGGCCAGGGTGAAGAGACGACCTTCGCGCAGATTGTCGCGGACGAACTCGGCGTCGCGATGTCGGACATCATCGTCGTGCATGGCGATACCGCGCGGACCCCGCCCGGTATCGGCACCTTCGGCTCCCGTGGCCTAGTGGTCGGCGGATCAGCACTCGTGCGCGCGCTCGAACCGATCAGGGAGAAGGCGCGCCGGATCGCCGCGCACCTGCTCGAGGCGGCGCCGGAGGATATCGA
>JALYUS010000745.1 GCA_030853625.1 Chloroflexota bacterium | reverse complement strand
TATTACCACGCATATCATTTTGAGATTATCACGGCGGGGTGGGTCGTACTGGTCAAGACCGGATCGCCCGTCTCGGTCGGGTTGGTTGGCTTTTGCCGCACAATTCCGATGTTCGCTTTCGGCCTGATTCTCGGTGCGGCGGCGGATCGCTTCCGGCGCACCGATGTCCTGCTCGCTGTGCAGATACTTGGGCTGTCAGCGGCGATGACACTGGCCGTGCTGTTCAGCACCGGCGCGGTGCGGATCTGGCAGATTTACTTGATTACCGGGCTTCTGGGCTGTGCATGGGCGACCGATTTCTCGACGCGCCGCGCGCTGATCTCGGAGTTGCATCCGCGTGACCGAATCGTCAATGCGCTCTCGCTCGAATCTATGTCCATGCAAGGGAACAAAATCTTCGCGACGCTCCTCAGCGGTCTTTTCCTCGCGGTCGGTGGCGCGACGCTTTGCTACTGGTGGCTGACGACGATTTACGGCCTCAATCTCTTCGCGATCCTCCGCCTCCGGCATTACCTCGGCGCGACGCAGGCACATTCATCGCCGCATGGCGTCCGGCTCGCGCAACTCGTCCGGGGCGGCTGGTCTGTCGCGATTCAGACCCCGATTGTCCTCGGCGTGCTGCTGATTACTGTCGTAATGAACCTGCTCGTTTTTCCGTATCAGCAGATGCTGCCGGTGATCGCGCGCGACCTCCTGCATGTTGGACCGAAGCAGTTGGGCCTTCTCGCCGGTGCGGACGGCATCGGTGCGATCATCGTCGGCGCGGTGCTCACTCGCCGTGCGAAGGGATCGCGGCACGGCGTCTTCTTCCTCGCGGGCGCATTCTGTGTCGGCATTCTTGTGGTCGTGCTGGCGCTGTCGCGGGTCTTCGCGCTCTCATGGGGGACGCAAGTGACCCTCGGCCTCTGCTCCGGCGCGTTCGGCGCGATGCAGCCGGTCCTCATTCTCAACAATGTCGAGGTGCAGATGCGGGCGCGGGCGATGGGCATGCTCGCGATGGCGATTGGGGTCGGCCCCTTCGGTATCCTCTTCACCGGCGTCCTCAGTTCGCTGATCGGCCCGGCGTGGACAATCAGCGGCATGGCCCTCCTCGCCCTTGTCCTGATGGCCGCCGTCCTCACCCGCAGCCGCTCCCTCTTCATCGCCTGAGAGGGTAAACCGGAGAGAACCGCAGAGCGCGCAGAGGTCGCAGAGTACGCAGAGGGAAATACGTGGGAGAAGGAAGAGGTCATATTCTCCTTTATTCCATCGCCTCTGTGTTCTCTGCGTTCGCGTTGTTCTCTCCCGATGCCCGGCGTGTTAGGATGCCGGGCATTGGGGAATGAGAAATATGGAGGAGGTGGTCGGTGCCAGAACGATTGACGCTCAGTGTGGATCGCAATGTGCCGATGCCGATGCGTGACGGGACACTGCTCTTTGCCGATGTCTATCGCCCGGCGGGGCCGGGGCCGTATCCGACGCTCCTGCAACGTACACCGTACGACAAGCAGAATGTCAGCTCGTATATTGGCTTTGTCCTGCGAGCGGCATCGAGCGGCTACGCGGTCGTCGTGCAGGATGTGCGCGGGCGATTCACGTCCGAGGGGGCGTTTCTTGCCTTCGTCAACGAGCGGCAGGATGGCTACGATACGCTCGAATGGCTCGGCGCGCAGCCGTGGTGCAATGGCAACATCGGCATGTTCGGCGGCTCGTACGTCGGTCTGACGCAGTGGCAGGCGGCGATCAGCGGCCATCCCGCGCTCAAAGCCATTGCGCCAGCGATCACCGCCGCCGATTATCACGACGGCTGGGCGTATCAGGGCGGCGCGTTCGAACTCGGCTTCAACCTCTCGTGGACGATGTCGGCGCTGGCGATCAATACCGTTCTCCGCACGCGCAAGGATGACCCTGCCGCTGAGGCGGTCTTCCAGGCGCTGCTCGACGGTGCGGACAACTTGCCGGAGGAGTTCACGCGCCTGCCACTCGCCGGGCACGCGATCCTTTCCGAATTTGCCCCGTATTACGACGATTGGGTGAATCACCCGACCGACGATGATTTCTGGACGAACCTCGATGTTTCGACGCGGCACGACGCGCTCAATGTCGCCGCGCTCAATATCGGTGGCTGGTACGACATCTTCCAGAAGGGAACGATAGATAACTTCACCGGCATGCGCGCGACGGCGCCGACAGCGGTTCGGGAGCGGCAGCGGCTGCTGATCGGCCCGTGGAATCACGGTGGTATGACGCGCGGCAACCCGATTGGCGCCTACGATTTCGGTATGCGCTCCACCGGCGGCGTGATTGACGCGGACGGCGCGCAACTCCGCTGGTTCGATCGCTGGCTGCGCGGCATCGAGAACGGCGTGGAGCGTGAAGCGCCCGTTCGTCTCTTCGTGATGGGGGGCAATCAATGGCGCGACGAGCAGGAATGGCCGCTCGCTCGCACCGACTGGCAGGAGTGGTTCTTACACAGCGGCGGTCGAGCGAACTCGCTCCACGGCGATGGCGCGCTCAACCGCGAATCGCCCGCCGCCGAGCCGCCTGATGCGTATGTCTACAACCCGCGTAACCCCGTGCCGACGCTGGGCGGCAGCCTCTGCTGCAACGCCGTCTTCACGATGGGCGGCGCATACGATCAGCGATCCATCGAAGCGCGCGAAGATGTCCTCGTCTACACTACGCCACCACTCGATCAGCCGGTGGAAGTGACCGGGCCGGTCAAACTGATTCTCTGCGCCAGCAGTAGCGCGCCCGACACCGACTGGACAGCGAAACTCGTGGATGTCTCACCGTGCGGCGACGCGCGCAACCTGACCGACGGTATCCTCCGCGCTCGCTACCGCACCTCGATGCGCGCGGGGACGCCGATCACGCCCGGCGACGTGATCGAGTATGTGGTGGAGTTGTGGTCAACGAGCAACACATTCTTAGTCGGCCATTGCATCCGCTTGGAAGTTTCCAGCAGCAACTTCCCCCGCTTCGACCGCAACCCGAACACCGGCGAACTACCGGGCCGCTCCGCCGAAATGGTCAGCGCGTTACAGACCGTCTTTCACTCGTCGGATCATCCATCGCGCCTCGTGTTGCCGGTCATCCCGACGTAGGAGTAGTCGGGCGCAATTAACTCTCGTGATCCATACGCACAGCGCGCAATATCTTCGTGTTCCAGACGGCCATGCCGCAGCCGAAGAAATGCTTCTGATTCAATGTCCAGATCGCGGTATCAGTTGTCAGTGCGAGCGCGACGGTATGCCAGTCGTCGGGGTCATCGGGAATACGCATCCGCGCTTCTCAAAGGATGTGCGCGTCAATCGTCAGATGCATCGTCTGCCCGTTCGACCATAAACGCTTCCGCAAGTTCCTCGCGGGTAATGTCGCTCTCGTGCAGCACTCGCTCTATCGCCGCGTGGAACCGATCAAGCGCTTTTCCGACCTTCTCGCGATCCACGGGCTGGATGGGCAAATAGATACCGAGCACCTGACCGTGCCGCTCAATGACGATTGGCTCGCTGCCCTTCAACTTCTCCGCGAGATCGCCGCGCAGTTCGCGGACGCCGACATGTTTGGCACTCATTAATGGCCTCCTGAAATGAATACGAACGTTGTGTACACAATGCGCCATGCGCGCATGGATGGCAGGCTGAAGCCCGCGCCACCGAGACTGCTCAATGTCTCCACCGTAGGCGCGATCTTGTACTATCATGCTCCAACAGGGCGGATGATGTGCTGTCATATTGATGGGAGAGGGAAATCTACATGGTGATCCGTATTGTCACCGGGGGCATCGCGCAGGAGACGAACACCTTTCAGTGGGAGCCAACGAACCTGACCGATTTCCAGAAGGGGTCGAGTGGCATCGTGCGCGGTGCGGACATTCTCGCGATGGAGGGAACGGGGACGATCTACGGCGGCATCGTCGCGGAGGCGAAGCGACAGGGCGTCGAGTTGATCCCGACGACGTACGGCCACGCCGTGCCGGGCGGGCGCGTCTCGCGCGAGACGTTCGAGACGATGCGCGACGAAATTCTCGCCGGTATCCGCGCTGCGCTGCCGGTGGACGGCGTGCTACTCGGTATCCACGGCGCGATGGCATTGGAGCACAACGACGACGGCGAGGGGCCGCTAATTACGGCGGTACGCGAACTGGTCGGGCCGGACATCCCGATTGTCGCGCCGCTCGACCTGCATACGAATCTCTCCGAGGAAATGATGGCGGAGGCGACGGCCTTTGTTGGCTACAAGGAATATCCGCACATTGACACGCCCGAAACGGGCGCGCGGGCGATGCAGATGCTCGTCGCGACAATCAAGGGCGAGATTACGCCGACGATGGCGCACGTTAAACTGCCGCTGATCGCGCCGAACCAGTCCATGGTGACGACGTGGCAATCGCCACTCAAGAAAGCGATTGACCGGGCGCGGGAGATCGAGCAGGAGCCGGGTGTCGTCGCGGCGACTGTGCTCGGCGGCTTCCCCTTCTCCGATGTGCCCTTCACCGGTGTGGCGACGATTGTCGTCACGAACAACGACCCGGCGCTCGCCAAACAATATGCGAACGAACTGGCGAGTATCTGCTGGGAATTGCGCGCCGACTTCACGATTCATCCGACGCCGGTGGACGCCGCGATTGCCGAGGCGATGGCGGGAGTGCCAGGGAGCGTCTATGTACTGGCGGACATCGCCGATTCCGGCGCGAGCGGCACGGCGGGCGATGGGACAGCAGTGCTGAGGGGGCTCCTTGCGGCGAAGGCACGCTCGGCGGCAGTCGCGCAAATTATGGATCGCGAGGCGGTCGCGGCCTGCATCGCGGCGGGCGTCGGCAGCACCGTCTCCCTGAGCGTCGGCGGCAAACACGACCAATTGCATGGCGAGCCGGTGGAAGTGACCGGCATGGTGCGGCTGATCCATGCAGGACGCTTCCCGATTGCCGGGCCGATGGGCGCGGGCACCTTCGCCAGCCGGGGGAAGACGGTTGTGCTGGAGATTGATGGGCCGGGCGGCATCGAATTGCAGTTGACCGAATTGCGCGGCCACCCGCACGACCTCAACTTCTTCCGTGCCTTCGGCATCGAGCCGACGGAGCGGCGCATCCTCGTCCTCAAGAGCGCCGCCCACTTCCGTGCCGCCTTCGAGCCAATCGCGACGAAGGTCATCGAGGTGGAAGCGCCGGGCATCAGCAGCCCGAACCTGCACGGCTTCCCGTACCAGCGCCTCCGCCGCCCGGTCTACCCGCTCGATCCCGATGTGCAGTGGTCGCCAAGAGAGGGAATTTAACGCAGAGGACACAGAGACCGCAGAGTACGCAGAGGAGAGAAAGAGAAGTATTCTCTGTGTCCTCTGCGGTCTCCACGTTCTCTGCGCTCGATTCCCATTTTCTTTCCTTGGCGTTCTGGCGGTTCTGTTATGGTTCGAGCCGTTGCTGTTCGGCGGCATCGGCCATGACGCTATCCCACGCGTAGTGCATCGGTAGGAGGCGCTGCTCGCTCCAGGCGATCCGTTGGTCGGCGTAGTGCGGGCTGCCGGGGTGGCCGCTGGCGCCGAGCGGCACGACCCAGCCGCTCTTCTCCCAGTCCGCGCAGTCGAAGCAATAGCGATTGACCGACATGCCGGTGACGAGGAAGTCGCCCGCGCCGAAGCCGTTGTAACTGCCGGCCTGTGGCGTGTCGCCATCGCCGCCGACGCCGACAGCGGGTGGATTGAGCGTCGTCGCCAGGTCGGGGAAGGTGGCGGCGAGGGTGTGCTGCGGGTTTGTCCGGTGAATGGCGCCCCATCGCCAGTGCGCCAGATCGGCGCCGCACCGCGTCTCAAGCCAATCCGTCGCGCGTTGCAGGGCGTGCGCGAGGACGGAGAGCCAGGTCTCGCCGACGGGCAGCAGCGTCGTATCGTCCGCCTGCATCAGGGCAAGCAGGGTTGTGCGGAGCCGGGAAGCGAGCGGGAGCGCCTGCGCGATTGGGGAAGCGGCGGGCGTTTGCACGAGCGCGGCGAGCGGCCCATGCTCCAGCAGCAGCACAATCGTTTGCTCGCGCCAGACGGCGTAGAGGGCGGCGGGCACGCTCTCCGGCCCCATCACGCCGTCCCATGCCAGGAGCGCCGCCTTCGCCGCCGCCGAACGATCATCGCGCGGTTCGACACGATCGAGGAGGGCGATGAAGACACGGCTTGGAATGGAGAATTTCTCGGCGTGGATGGTCGTCATCGTCTCCGTCGTCGCGCCGGTCATGTCCGTGAGGCGGTCGGTAATCCGTTGCGCGCGGTAGGGCGGTGCGAAGTCGAGGCAGATCATATAGGGATAGTCATCGCCAACGATCCGGTTGTTGGCGGTAGCGAAGAAGCCCGCGTGCGGATTCGTCATGCGGGGCAGATTGGCGTGGGGGATGCGACCCTCCCACTCGTGCTCGCCGGTCCAACCCGGCACAGGGAGCCAGAAGTTCGCGTCGCTGCGGATCGGGATTTCACCGCGCGTCAGATAGGCGATGCTGCCGTGCCGATCCGCCATCAGGAGGTTATTGCATGGGTCTACCCAGTCGCGCATTGTGTTGTCGAGGTCCGCGACGCTCGTTGCCATGAGCATCGGCAGAAAGGTTCCGAAGCCCGCATTCGGCCCGGTCGTCGCGCTGTAGCGCATCGCCAGCGCGTACCCTTCAGCGGGATCGCCGACGGCGATCGGGCCGTGCCGCGTGACGGTGACATCCACCTCAACCGGCGCGCTACCGCGCACCTGCACGGTTTCATGGTGTCGTTCGGCCTGTTCCCATTCACCCTTGTATTCGTAGCGCGTCGGATCGCCGGGGGCGAATCGCTCGACGTAGAGGTCCTGATAATCGGCGGAGGCATGGGTGATGCCCCACGCAACATCCGCATTGTGCGCGAAGTGCGGGAAGGCGGGCACGCCGCCGTACGAGAAGCCAATCACATCGAATTCCGGGCAGATAAGGTGATTCTGGTAGTAGACATTCGGCGTGTCGAGCGCGCGGTGCGAGTCGCCGCAGAGGAGCGGTTTGCCGGAGGCGGTGCGCGTGCCGTGGACGGCCCAACTGTTGCTGCCCGTGCCCGTATCCCACGCGCCCGCCATCGCGTCGGCGGCGGTGCGCAGTTCGTCCGCGCCATCGGGCACGCGCGTGTACTCCATGCCGGGCGGGATGATCAGCGGGCCGGGAACATCTGCGCCCGCCCGCAATTTGAGCAGCAGTTCCGGCCCACCGGCGCGCAGTTGCCGCACCCGCCAGAGTTTTTGCCCCCAGACGCCCATCAGGACGTGTCGCACCTTGTAGACGGCGGCGGCGTGCCAGGGCTGCCAGAGTTCGGGCGCGGTCTCGGTCAGATGAAACTCAATCGGCAGCACGGCGGTCGTCTGGATAAAGGCGTTGATGCCCGCCGTGTAGGCATCGAACATCGCCGTCGTCTCCGCATCGAAGGCGGCGTAGTCGGTCTGGGCGCTCGCACCGAGGCGAAGGCGGCGCATCAGAATATCGTGCTCCCGCCCCGTTAGCCCGGCGACTTCCGCCCAGCGACCAAGCGCGCGGCGGCGATCATACTCCATCTGCCAGAGCCGGTCCTGTGCATGGACGAATCCCTGCGCGAAAAACGCATCATGCACCGACCCCGCGCGAATATGCGGGATGCCGAGCGAATCCCGCACAATCTCAACTGATCCGGTGAGGCCGTCGAGGTGGATCGTGCCCGTATGATTTGGCATTGCTGCTGCCAGGTCGCGCTCGTCAAGACGCATTGCCACGACGTTCCCCTTCCGATACTGCACTGCCCGATGCCGCGTTGCGGGCACGATAACACAGCGCGCCGGACGGCGGTAGCGTCGCCTTGCAGCCCGCGCTCCCCGGTGAGGCCAGGCTGATACGCGCCACGGAC
>JALYUS010000741.1 GCA_030853625.1 Chloroflexota bacterium | reverse complement strand
CGCTTGCCGACTTCGTCCCAGTTGACGACGGTCCACCAGGCGGTGATGTAATCCGGGCGGCGGTTCCGGTAGTCCACGTAGTAGGCGTGCTCCCAGACATCGAGGCCGAGAAGCGGCGTCTTGCCCTCCATCAGCGGGTTGTCCTGGTTCGGGGTACTAGAGATTGCCAGTGTGCCGCCGCTCGCCGTCAGCCATGCCCAGCCGCTGCCGAAGCGGGTCGTCGCGGCGGCGGTGAACTGCTGCTTGAACTGGTCGAAGCCACCAAAGGTCGAATTAATCGCCTCAGCGAGTTTGCCCGTCGGCTGGTTCGCGCCGCCCGGCTTCATGATCTCCCAGAACATCGTGTGATTGGCATGTCCGCCACCATTGTTGCGGACCGCCGTGCGGATATTCTCCGGCACGCTATTCAGGTCAGAAATGAGCGCCTCGACCGACTTGTTGGCGAGGTCTGGCTGATCCTTCAGCGCGTTGTTGACATTCGTCACATACGTCGCGTGGTGCTTGTCGTGGTGCAGTTCCATCGTCTCTTTGCTGATCGTCGGTGCGAGCGCATCATACGCATACGGCAACGGAGGCAGTTCATACGCCATGGGGGGTGACTCCTTCCATCAAACGGTCCGAAAACGAGTGGGTGCGGTGCATGGAGCGCCATCGTCGCGCCGACACTCCGTACCCAAATAGTATGCATCGCATCAGGATGGCTTGCAAGCAATGAGCAATGAGCAATGAGTGGTGATGCACCAACCTCATTGCTCATTGCTCATTGCTCGTTGCTTCGGTCATCCGCCGATGCGGGACATGGCGCGATTGAGGGAGACTTCGCCGGTGGCGACGCCGTGGCCCCACGGCTTCTGCCAGACGGCTTCGCGCAGGCGCATGCGCACGTCATCATCGGAGGCGCCGGAGCGAATCAGGGCGAGCAGGTCTACTTCGTTATCGCGGAGGAGGCAGAGGCGCAATTTGCCGTCGGCGGTCAGGCGCATGCGGTTACACGTCGCGCAGAAGGCATCCGTCATCGCCGAAATGAAGCCAACGGAGCCGCGCGCATTGGGGAAAATGAACGGTCGGGCCGGGTCCACCGGATCGGCGGACGGGTCGGGCGTCAGCGTACCCCACCGCTCCTCGATGCGCGTCATCACTTCGGCGGTCGGGACGAGGAGATCGAAGGCGACATCATCCACGCCCTCGAAGGGCATCACCTCGATGAACCGCATCTGCCACGGATGCTCGTACGCCAAGCCCGCGAGATCGGCGACTTCGTGGTCGTTCTGCCCGCGGATGACGACGGCATTCAGTTTGATCGGTGCGAGACCCGCCGCTTCCGCCGCCGCGATACCCTCCATGACGAGGTCGAGCCTGCCGCCGCGCGTGATCTGCTTGAACCGCTCCGGGTCGAGCGTGTCAATCGAGACGTTGATACGCTTCAACCCCGCGCGCGCCAGCGGTTCCGCGAGGCGCGAGAGGAGGATGCCATTCGTCGTCATGGCGATGTCGGTGATCGCCGGGTTCGCGGCAATCTCGCGTACGAGGTCGGGGAGATTCCGGCGCAGCGTCGGTTCCCCGCCGGTCAGGCGGATTTTCGTGAAGCCGACATCCGCCGCCAGCCGCACGACGCGGAGTAGTTCGTCGTCCGAGAGTAACTCCTCTTTCGACTGCCAGCGCACACCCTCAGCGGGCATGCAGTAGACGCAGCGGAGGTTGCAGCGGTCGGTCAGGCTGATGCGCAGATAGTTAATCCGGCGTCCGAACGCATCCTGCGCCGGGCCGTTCACGTCAACCATACTGAGCGGAATCATCGTCGTGGTCATCACATCTCACTGCTACGCGGCAATGCGCGCCGCTCTGAGAGTATACCGGGATAGATCAAAACAATCTACCTACCGTTGTAGACTTAACAACGGTTGGGTTTCACAACCTATTCCGCAATCATCGTCGTATCATCTATCCATAGGTACATTTACTCTTTGGTAGCGTTCTGATCGCCGAAACGACCGGAGCGGAGAGAGAGACCGCCGTCCACCCAGAAGACCTGCCCGGTGACGTACGACGCGGCATCGGAGCAGTAATAGAGGACGGCCCCGGCAATGTCGTCCGGGTAGCCGACACGGCCAAGCGGCGTCACAGCGGCAAACGTACCCGCGTAATCCGGCATTTCGTGGCTCGTCCGCTCGATTAGGATCGCGCCGGGGGCGACGGCATTGACGGTGATGCCGTATGGGCCGAGTTCGACCGCCAGCCCGACCGTCAGCATGTTGATGCCGCCCTTGGAGGCATTGTACGGCGTCGCGTTCTTGAAGGCCGATTTGCTCGCACCGCTGGAAACGTTGACGACGCGGCCCCAGCCCTGATCGCGCATGATGCGGGCGGCAGCCTGCGTGCAGAAGAATGTTCCCTTCAGGTTCGTGTCCAGTGTCGCGTCCCAGTGCGCTTCGTCGGTCGCGAAGAAGTCCTCCCAGAGCGTGATACCGGCGTTATTGACGAGGATGTCGAGACCGCCGAGCGCCTCCGCCGCCTCCCGCACCAACTGCTGACACTCCGCGACGTGCGCCACATTCGCGCGAATCGCGACGGCGTTCCTGCCGAGCGCGCGGATTGCCGCGACGACCGCTTCGGCTCCGGTGGCGTCGCTGTTATAATTCACCGCGACATCCGCCCCCTCACGCGCCAACCCGAGTGCGACGCCCGCGCCAATCCCCTTGCTCGCGCCCGTCACCAATGCCCGTTTGCCGGTTAATGCCACCGTCATCCCCCTTCTTGCTACCACCGGAAATTATGGTATCTCCGTTTCCCGGACACGCCGCGCGGTCGTTTGCCCAACCGGGTAGACCGGCAGGCCGCGCACGAGCAGCAGGATCAGGAGAACCGCGACCGCAAAGAACGCCGCGCCGATGCTGACGGCGATCTTGTCGCCCCGCCCCGCCGTTGTTGCGATACCGGAGTCAATGGCGATCGGGGCGCGCGCCGTCGCCGTGCCCGCGCTAACGAAGATCTCTCCGCTCGTGTCCACGATTTGACCGGGCGCTGGCAGGGTAAAGGCAAGGTTACGGAACGCGCCCGTGCCATCCGTCATTGGTATGGGTTGCGATGCCGTGCCGGCAGTCGTCAGGTCCTGATAGGCGAGTGGATAGGATTGATTGTGCGCGACGAGCGACGCCTGCACCGGTTGATTGGGCGGGAAACCTTGCCCACTCGCGATCACATAGTCGCCGAGCAGCGCGAGCGGTGGCACGACGTTTCCCTGCGTGTCAGTAACAGGGAGCAGAGCGACGACCGCGCCACTCGCATCCCGCCGCGTCGCGGAGACCGTGATCGCCGGATTCGCGGCGGCAACACTGATACCAAACAGCATCGCCATCAAGAGCGCGATCCCTGGCACGATCCCATTGCTTCGCATCCGTCCATCCCCTCTGCACACGGCGCATCGTCTTCCGCTCACTAGGCGCGATTGTACGGCAAAACGACTCATGCCGCCGCACAAATCCAGGAGAGAAAAAGGAACGTAGCGCAGAGCGCGCAGAGGTCACAGAGAATACAGAGAGGAAAAGATTCTTTTGTCTTTTCTGCGCGCTCTGCGCTCTCCGCGTCCTCTGCGTTCATTCTTGTCTCTTTCTTCGCGCCCTTCCGGGCGCCCTTTGGGCAGATTCGTGGTTCAATCGGACGGTTCGTCGCGTACAATGGCGCAGGCGGGGAAGGGTTGAGAGGGAGGAGAGCGCATGGGTACGAGTGCCGAGCATCTCAAGCAGTATATTCGGGACATCCCCGATTTCCCGCAGCCCGGCGTCCTCTATCGGGACATTACACCGCTGCTCGCCAACCCCGCTGCGTTCAAGAACGTGCTGGACGCCCTCGCCACGCAGTATCAAGACGCGGCGGTCGAGGCAGTTGTGGCAGTCGAGTCGCGCGGATTCATCTTCGGCGCGCCGCTCGCCTACCTGCTCGGCGTTCCCTTCGTGACGGCCCGGAAGTTCGGCAAACTGCCGTACGCCACGATCAGCGTCGCCTATCAACTCGAATACGGCGAGGCGATTATCGAGATGCACACGGATGCCCTGACGCCCGGCCAGCGCGTCCTGATCGTGGATGATCTGCTGGCGACCGGTGGCACGACCGCCGCGACGGTTGCATTAGTGGAACAACTCGGCGGCGACGTGATCGGCATTGCGTTCGTCATCGAACTGACCTTCCTCAATGGTCGCAAGCGGCTCGGCGATCACGATATCTTTGCGCTCATCCAATACTGAAAAGGAGCATGCGACATGACGGACCGGATCAAAGTCGGGGTGATCGGAACCGGCGGCATTGCGACCCTTCGCCATCTGCCCGCGTACAAAGAAGCGGAAACGGCGGGCGAGGCGGAAATCGTGGCGGTCAGCGATGTCGTCGAAGCGAGTGTGCGGGCCGCTGCGGAGCAGTTCGGCGTGCCGTATGCCTTCACCGATTATCGAGAATTGCTTCAGTTGCCCCTCGATGCGGTTAGCATCTGCACGCCGAACTCCTTCCATGAGCCAATTGCCCTCGCCGCGCTCGATGCCGGTATGGATGTGCTCTGCGAGAAGCCGCTCGCCCTCGATTACGCGGGCGCGCGACGGATGACGGAGCGCGCCGAACAGACGGGGCGGAAAACCGCAGTCAACTTCCGCTATCGGTGGATACCGGCGGCGGGCTTTATCCGCGACCTGATCGCGGGCGGCGAACTGGGCGAGATCTATCACGTCTACGCGAACTACTTCAACGGCTCCCTGCATGACCCGGCGACGCCGATCAGTTGGCGGCAAACGCGCGCGGAATCGGGCAGCGGCGCATTGGGCGACCTCGCCTCGCACATCATTGACCTCTGCCGCTGGTGGATCGGCGAGTTCGCCAGTGTGGACGGCCATTTGCGCACGTTCATCACCGAGCGACCACTGACGACGGGCGGCGTCGGGCCGGTGGATGTGGACGACGCGGTCTCGATTCACGCGCGCTTCGTCGGTGGCGCGGAGGGAGTGATCAACGCCAGCCGTTGCGCCATCGGGCACAACAACCATCAGCGCATCGAACTCTATGGCACGAAGGGCGCGCTGATCTATGAGATTGAGAAGTGGGACGAAGGCGGCGACGAAATCCGCCTTTGCTTCGGCAGTGGTCAGGCCCGCTACAACGCCTTCGCTACGGTGAAAGTACCGCCCATCTACCTGCTCGGCACGCCACAGCGCGTGATGACTGACTTCATCGCCGCCATCCGCGTCGGCAGTCAACCGTCGCCCGACTTCACCGACGGTATGCGCTGTCAGGAAGTGCTTGACGCAGTCGAGATATCGGACCGCGAGCATACCCCGGTAGCCCTGCCCCTCCCGGTCGGCGGCGCATAATCAGCCCCGGAAATGAACTGCCAGGATGCCAGGAGAAGGATTTAACACAGAGTGCGCAGAGGACGCAGAGACCACAGAGAGCTTCATTCTTTTCTCTTTCCTCTGTGTTCTCTGCGCGCTCTGCGTGCTCTGCGTTAAGTCCCTCTTGCGGCTTGGCGGTTTTGACGCGCTATCGCTCGCGCATGGATGATGTGGTGGGCCATGCGAACCAGGCGACGAGCAGGCTGCCGAGCGTCAGAACGACGAACAGTACGTCATGCTTGGCGCGCGGATGATGCGCAGCGAACGCGGAAAAATAGACGATGAGGATGACGAAGATCACCGCCAGCACCAGCGCGATCCCGGCGACCGCCATCCGCT